>JAJFTU010000187.1 GCA_021372775.1 bacterium
GATCGTGCCGGTCACGTACTGCAGCGTGACGAGCGCGACGTGGTGGTCGCGGCGGGCCTTGGCGAGGTTGCCGCGGGCCGAGCGGAGGTTGAGCTCGGCGTCCTCGACCTCGAGGCGGGTCTTCACGCCCAGCTCGAACCCCTTCTCGGCCATCTGGAGCAGCCGCTCGGCCTGCGTCACCGTTCCCTCGAGGGCGCGCACGACCTCGCCCGACTCGCGCACGCTGTTGACCGCCGTGCGGACCTGCAGCGAGATCTGGTCCTCGAGCCGCCGGCGCTCGATCTCCTGCGTCGAGAGGTCGGAGGCGGCCTGGCGCACCTTGCCGACCGTCTTGAGGCCGTCGAAGAACGGGAAGTGGAGGTAGACGCCGGCGGACCACGTCTTGCCGCGCGCCCGGGCGATGTCGATGTCCCAGTCCTTCCAGCCGTAGCTCCCCTTGAAGTCGAGGCGCGGCTTGTCCCCCGCCTTGGCGATCGTCAGCAGCTCGCGGTAGACGGAGACGGTGCGCCCCTGCGCGGAGAGGTCGGGGCGCTCGCGGAGGGCGACGGCGAGCGCGGCGTCGTAGTCGGGCGCGGCGCCGACCGCCGTCGGCAGCGCGCCCGCGGCGTCCACGTCCTCCGGGACCGCGAGGAGGAAGCGGAGCTGGTCGCGCGTCGTGCGCACGGCGTTCCGCGCGGCGAGCATCTCCGGGCGCGCGTTCTGCAGCGCGACGTCGGCGGCGAGGACGTCGTAGTCGGTCGCCGTGCCGAGCAGGTGCTTGCGCCGCGCCTCGTCGAGGTGGCGCTGCTTCTGGGCCACGTTCTGCTCGGCGATCGCCGCCAGCTCGCGCGCCAACAGCACGTCGTCGAAGGCGGCGGTCACGTCGCGCGCCGCCGCCTGGCGGTAGACGAGGAGCTGGTCGTCGGCCATCGCCAGCCCGACCTTGGCGGCGCGGATCGCCGCCCCGACCTGCCCCCAGGTGAAGAGCGCCTGGGAGACGGAGAGGTCGGCGGTGCGCGTCGTGGACTGCGTCGGGAACTCGAAGCCGCCGCCGGCGAAGATCTTCTGCGTCTCGTCGTCCCCCTTGTACTTGGCGAGGTCGAGCGAGAGCTGCGGCAGCGCGGCGGAGCGTTCCTCGACGTACTTGCCGCGGACGTACTTCTGGTACTCCTTGGCCTTCTCGACGTCGCGGTTCCGCTCCTGCACGGCGCGGAGCGCCTCGTCGAGAGTCAGCGTCCGCCCGGCGGGGGCGTCCGCCGGCGCGGCCGCGGCCCGCGCGTCGGCCGAGGGCGCGTCGGCGGCGCGCGCGGCGGTCGGCGCGAGCGGCAGGACCACCGCCGCGAGGCCGAGGATCGCGGAAACGACGCGGTTCATGCGATGGTCTCCTCGGCGGCGGCGCGCTTCCGGCGCCGCAGGCCGGCGAGGTCGTCGAGCAGCGTGTAGAACACCGGCACGACGATCAGCGTGAGCAGGGTGGAGGTGACGAGCCCGCCGATCACGGCGCGGGCGAGCGGCGCGCGGACTTCGGCGCCGGCCCCGAGGGCGAGGGCGAGCGGCAGCATGCCGCCGATCATCGCCAGGGTCGTCATCATGATCGGGCGGAGCCGGATGCGGCCGGCCTCGATCAGCGCGTCGCGCCGGCTCATCCCCTGCGCCCGCAGGTGCTTGGCGAAGTCGATCAGCAGAATCGCGTTCTTGGTGACGAGGCCCATCAGCATGATCAGCCCGATGAGCGACATCATGTTGAGCGTGTCGCCGGTGATCAGCAGCGCGGCGGCGAGGCCGACGATCGAGAGCGGCAGCGAGAGCATGATCGAGAGCGGGTCGAGGAACGACTCGAACTGCGCCGCGAGGATCAGGTAGACCAGGATCACCGCGAGGAGCAGCGCCTCGACCATGTAGCCGAACGACTCGGTCATCATCTCGACGTCGCCGGCGGGGACGATCGAGTAGCCGGGGGGGAGCTGGATCTTCGAGGCCGCCTTCATCGCGTTCTCGACGGCGGGGCCGAGGACGACGCCCTCGAGGTTGGCGGAGATCACGACCTGCCGGCGCAGGTCGCGGCGGTCGATCTGGGACGGCGTGGCCGCCCGCTCGTACGAGGTCAGCTCGCCGATCGGCACGAGGGCCGCCTTGCCGTCGGCGCCCCGCACGGCGAGCCGCAGGTCGCGAACGTGCTCGATGTCGCCGCGCAGGTCGAGCGGCAGCCGCACCCGCACGTCCACCGCGTCGCCGTCCTCGTCCTCGTAGGTGGAGACGACCTGCCCGCCGACGAGCGCGGAGAGGGCGCGGACGACCGCGCCGCTGTCGGCGCCGACCCGCGCCGCGCGCTCGCGGTCCACCGCCAGCTTGAACTCCGGGATGTCCTGCTCGAGCGTGACGTCCATGTCCACCACGCCGGGCACCTTGTAGAGCTCGCGCTTGACCTTGGCGGCGATCGCCTTGAGCTGGTCGATCTCCTCGCCGCGGATCAGCAGCTGCAGCGGCTTCTGCGAGAACTGGTCGGCGGAGTCGGAGACGGAGGCCTGCACGCCCGGCAGTCCGCCGAGCCACTGCCGGAGCTGCGTCTGGAACTGCGCCTGCGTGACTTTGCGTTTTCCCTTCGGGACCATCTTCACGTAGATCGTCGCGTCGCGGACGGTCCCCGAGTCGCCGGCGCCGATGCTGGCGTAGGTCCGCTCCACCTCGGGCAGCGTCTTGAGGTGGCGCAGCACGAGCTTCATCCGTCCCGCCGTCTCGTCGATCGAGGCGTCGGGGGCGGTGACGAAGCTCAGCCCGAACTCCCCCGCGTCCCAGCGCGGGAAGAACTCCGTCTGCAGCGAGGCGATGCCGACGATCCCGGCGAGGAAGGCGAGGAAGGCGGCGCCGACGACCGTCCAGCGGTGGTCGAGCGCCCAGGCGATCACCGCCTTGTAGCGGTCGGCGGTGCGGTCGAACCAGTCGTTGAAGCGGTCGAGGCGGCGCGCGAACCAGCTCCGCTTGCGGCCGGTGCGCTCGATGTCCGGGTCGATCCAGCGCGAGGAGAGCATCGGGTCGAGCGTGAAGGAGACGAACAGCGAGACCAGCACGGCGAAGGCGACCGTGATGCCGAACTGGTAGAAGAAGCGGCCGATGATCCCCTTCATGAACGCCACCGGCACGAAGACGGCGATGATCGAGAAGGTCGTGGCGAGCACGGCCAGGCCGATCTCGGCCGTCCCCTCCCGGGCGGCGGTGAAGTGGTCGGCGCCCTTCTCGAGGTGCCGGACGATGTTCTCGCGGACGACGATCGCGTCGTCGATCAGCAGGCCGATGGCCAGCGAGAGGGCCATCAGCGTCATCGTGTTCAGCGTCATCCCCATGAAGTTCATCACGATGAACGAGGAGACGACCGAGATCGGCAGCGTCAGGCCGGTGATGACCGTCGAGCGCCAGGAGTTGAGGAAGAGGAAGACGATCAGCACCGTCAGGAGCGCGCCGATGACCATCGTCTCCTGCACGTCCCGCACCGAGTCGCGGATCGGGCCGGAGGAGTCGCGCACGACCTGGATCGTCGTCCCCTGCGGCAGCTCGCCGCGGATCGTCTCGACCTCCTTGAAGACGCGGTCCACGACGGCGACGGTGTTGGCCCCCGACTGCTTGATCACGTCGAGCGCCACCGCGGGGCGGCCGTCCACGAAGGCCAGCGAGCGCCGCTCCTCGACGCCGTCCTTGACGTCGGCGACGTCGGCGAGGCGGATCGGCACGCCGCCGCGCGCGACGACGGCCATCGACTCGAACCCCTCGACCTGCTTCGGCCGGCCGGCGACGCGCATCGGCTGCTCGACCGAGCCGTGGTCCACGCGCCCGACCGGCACGTTGACGTTCTCGGCGGCGAGGCCGTTCATCAGCTCGTCCACGCCCATCCCGAGCGCCTGCAGGCGGTCGGGGCGGACGTCCACGTTGACCTCGCGCGTCGTCGGCCCGACGACGTCGAGCCGCCCCACGCCGGAGAGGTTCTCGATCCGCCGGCGGAACCGCTTGTCCACGAGGGTCGAGAGCTCGCGCGCGGTGAGGCTCTTCGACTCCATCGCCAGCGAGACGATCGGCAGCGAGCCGAACTCGAACTTCTCGATGATCGGCTCCTCGATCCCCTGCGGCAGCTGCCCGCGGACCTTGCCGATCTTGGTGCGCGCCTCCTGCGCGGCGTCGTTGACCTTCACCTCGAGCTGGAACTCGACGAAGACCAGCGACACCCCCTCGCGGGACTGCGAGTTGACGTGCTTGACGCCGGCGATCGGGTTCACCGCCTCCTCGACCCGGCGCGTCACTTCGCGCTCGACCGTCTCCGGCGAGGCGCCGGGGAACTTGGTCGTGATCAGCAGGAACGGGATCTCGACGTCGGGGTACATGTCCACCGCGAGGCGCTTGTACGAGAACGCCCCCAGGGTGACGAGCGCGAGCATCATCACCGCGGCGAACACGGGCCGCTTGATGGAGAGGTTGGAGAGGAACATCGCTCACTCGCCGGCGGCGGGGACGACCTTCAGCTCGTCGCCGTCGCGCACGTTGAAGGCCCCGCGGGCGACGACCGACTCGCCCGCCTTGAGGCCGGAAACGATCTCGACGTAGTCCCCCTGCGGCCGGCCGGTCTTGACCTCGCGCAGCCGCGCCTTGCCGCCGTCGATCACGTAGACCGAGCCGGCGCCGTTGGCCACGTCCCAGGAGAGGAACGAGGCGCGCGGCGCCTGGAGCACGCCGGCGCGCCGGCCGACGACGATCCGCCCGCGGGCGAACATCCCCGCCCGCAGCTGGTCGTCGGCGTTGTCCACCGCGGCGAGGACCTTCACCGTGCGGCTCGCCTCGTCGATCGCCGGGTTCACGTGGCTGATCCGCCCCTGGAAGGCGCGGCCGGGGAAGGCGTCCACGCTGAACTCGAGCGGCGCGCCTTCCTGCAGGTCGGCGAAGCGCGCGGCCGGCACCTCGACGGTCAGGTCGAGGCGCGAGTTGTCCACGACGCGGAACATCGGCGTGCCGGCGCCCGGCTCGCCGACGAGGTCGCCGGGGTTGCAGGTGCGGAGCGCGACCGCGCCGTCGATCGGCGCGCGGATCGTCGCCTTGTCGAGCCGCGTGTCGGCGTAGCGGGCGTCCTCCTCGGCCGCGCGGAGCTGCCCCCGCGCCGCCTCGAGCGCCGCCGCCGCCGCCTCGCGCGCCGTCTTGGCGTCGTCGAGCGCCTGCTGCGTGGCGAGGCCGTTCGCCTTGAGCTGCTCCATCCGGGCGCCTTCGCGCTCGGCCTGGCGCGCCCGCGCCTCGGCCTCGAGCAGCGCCGCCTTCGCCGACGCCGCCGCGGCCTTGGCCCGCAGCGCTTGGGTTTCCGGCTCGCGCAGGTCGAGGCGGGCGAGGGCCTGTCCCTTGCGCACCTTGACCCACTCGGCGACGTAGACGTCGCGCACGACGGCCGAGTACTCGGCGCGCACCGCGGCCTCGAACTTCGCCGTCAGCGTGCCGGTGACGTCGATCGCATCCACCCGCTCCGCGGGGGCGAGGGTGTAGGCCTCGACCGCGACCGCCGGCTTGCCGACCGGCGCGGCGCCGCCGTTGCGGCATCCGGAAAGAACGCCGGCGGCGAGCAGGGCGGCCGCGGCGACGTAGAGACAACGATGCTTCATGGGGTGTCCCTTTCCCGAACCGCGCGGCGTCACCGCCGAGACCCGACGCCGCGCGCGAAACCGTCCATCACGAGCTCGAGCATCCGCTTGTAGTCGGCGTCCCCCAGTTCGGGGTGCTCGCCGATGAGCCGCAGCTCCAGCGCCATGTTGAAGACGCCGAGGTAGATCCACGTCAGGTCGTCGAGGTTCCCCGGGGCGAACTCCCCCGCGGCGATCCCTTCCTCGAGCAGCCGGCGGACGGCGTCCACGACCTTCTTGTGGTTGCTGTCGAACTCGAAGAACGGCGCGCCCTGCGGCGGGCCGTAGTAGATCGAGTACCAGAGCCGCGCCTCGTCCACGTGCGTCTCGAAGAGCGCGAAGAGGTCTTCGGCCAGCCGGCGGAGCCGGACGCGGGGCGATTCGCCGCGCGCCATGTCGGCCTCGACGATCCCCGCCATCTGGCGGAAGGCGGCCTCCATCACGTGGAGGTAGAGCCCCTCCTTGCTGCCGAAGTGGTAGTAGAGGACCGGCTTGGTCACGCCGGCCTCCTCGACGATCTCGCGGACGGAGGTCGCCGCGTAGCCGCGGCTGACGAAGAGCTTCACCGCCGCCTGGAGGAGCCGGCTCTTGACCGGGCCTTCCTCGTTCGTTCCGTGGTGTTCCGACATGCTTGCACGCCGCTCCGGGGTGGACGCTACCTACCGGTCGGTAACATAGCGGGCCGCCCGCGGGGCGGCAAACCGTTTGTCGGTTCGCGCGGACCGTTCGCGCCCGGGCGGCCAGTTGCGCCGCGGCCCGCGGGGACCTAGATCAACCGTGCGCGCCCCGCGGCGCGCGAGGAGCCATGAAGCGCGCGCTGGCCTTCATCGAGCCGACCCCGACGCCGGTCACCTATATCCGCTTCTTCCAGCCGTTCGAGCGTTTGCGCGACCTGGGATGGGAGATGCGCACCCTCGGCGCGTCGATCGACGCGATTCGCCGGCCGGACGGCCTGCGCCTCGACCCGGCGCTGCTCGACGGCGTGGACGTCGTGATCTTTCCGCAGAACGTCGTGCCGTACGACTTCATGGGCACCGGCGACGCCGTCGGCCTCGTCGAGCGGTTCTGCGCCGACGCCAAGGAGCGCGGCGCGGCGATCGTCTACTCGCCCGACGACGCGATCCTCGACATCGATCCGCGCAACCCGACCTACGAGCTGGTCAAGCTGAGCTTCCCCAGCGTGCGGGCGGCGATCGCCGCCGCCGACGCCTTCTTCGTCACGACGCGGCGCCTCGCCGACGCGATCGAGACGGCCGGGCGGCCGGTGTACGTGCTGGAGAACGCCGTCGAGCCGGGCCGCTGGGGCGTGCGTCCGCGGCGCTCCGGCGAGTGGCGCGTCGGCTGGTCGGGCGGGGGCGGCGGCCACGCGCCGGACCTGCTCCTCGTCCTGCCGGCGCTCGAGGCGCTGCGGCGTCGCCAGCCGGTGCGGATCTTCGTGCAGGGGTTCAGCAACTCTCCGCTGCGCCGGATGGTGGAGGAGATCGAGGACCAGCTTCCGGGCTCGCCGGCGACGTTCCGCGAGGCGAGCGAGCGGGTGATCGAGCTGGCGCGGCGGCTCGTGGCCCTCGGCGCGGTGCACGACCCGTTCTGCCCGTTCGAGGAGTTGTTTCGGCGCCTGCCGGCGCTCGACCTCGACATCGGGCTCTGCCCGCTCGAGGACACGCCGTTCAACCGCTGCAAGTCGGCCAACAAGTTCAGCGAGTACGCGGTGACCGGCTCGTTGACGTTGGCGAGCGACGTGCCGCCCTACGCGGGGGAGGTCTCGACGACGTTGCCGAACGACCCCGCGGTCTGGGCGGAGGCGCTGGAGTTCTGGTTGCGGCGGCGCGAGGAGCGCGAGGCGGAGGCGCTGCGGCAGCGGGAGTTTGTGTTGCGGGAGCGGAACATCGAGACGATGCGGTTCCGCTGGGCCGCGGCGCTCGAGGCCGTCGTGGCGGCGCGGCGCAAGGCCGGCGTCTGAAGAGTCGGTGGGTCCGCGTGTCTTGCGGAGCAAGGCCCGCTGGTCTCGCGGCGCAGGGCCCGCTGGTCTCGCGGCGCAGGGCCCGCTGGTCTCGCGGCGCAGGGCCCGCTGGTCTCGCGGCGCCTCCGGTCGGGGGGGCGGGGGGGGGGG
>JAJFTU010000188.1 GCA_021372775.1 bacterium
TCCACGACGTCTCGTTCGCGGCGCGCCCGGAGTGGTTCTCGCGCCGCGCGCGGTTGGCGTTCGCGCTCGCCGGCCCCTCGGCGCGCAAGGCGCGGCGGATCCTCGTGCCGAGCCGCTTCTCGGCGGACGAGACGATCCGCCTCTTCGGCGTTTCCGCGGCGAAGATCGAAGTGACGCCGCTCGGCCTCGAGCCGCGCTGGCTCGCGCCGGTCGCCGACGACGAACGGCGCGCGGCGCGGCGCTGGCTCGGCTTCGAGGGGCCGTACGTGCTGCACCTCGGCGCGGTGCACGCCCGGCGAAACGTGGACGCGCTGCTGCGCGCCTTCGCGCTCCTCGCGGCGCGCCGCCCGGAGCTGCGGCTCGTCGTCGCCGGCCCGACGATCGCGCCCGCTCCCGACCTTCCCGCGCTGTCCCGCGAGCTGGTACTCGGCGCGCGCTACGTGCGGCGCGAATGGGCGCCCGAGGGGGCGCTGCGCGGCCTGCTCGCCGAGTGCGCCGCGCTGGCCTACCTCTCCTCGTACGAAGGGTTCGGCCTGCCGGCGCTCGAGGCGCTGGCCTGCGGCGCGCCGGTCGTCGCGCTCCGCGCCGCGAGCCTCCCGGAAGTGCTGGGGGACGAGGCGGCGTGGGTGGAGACGCTCGAGCCGAACGCCGTTGCGACGACGCTGGAGGACGTCGTCCGCGGAAGGAGGCGGAGCCCGCCCGGCGTCGTGGGCGAGCGGAGTTTGCGGCGTTGCGCCGAAGCGACCTTCGCGGTGCTTCGCTCCTCCTACGGTTCCTGACGCGGCCAGCCGGCCGCGCCTGCCCGCCGCACCTCATCGGTCAACCGGCGGGCCGCCGCGCGTGTCTCGGCGAGCGCCCGCCGCAGGCGAATCGCCGCCGGCGCGCGCCGCAGCGCGGCGGCGAACCCGCGAAGGGACGGATCGCGGCGAATCGCCGCAGCTCCCCATCGCAGAGGAATCCACGCGAGGTGCGCGGCCCAGGCCGCCGTTCCGTCGAGGTGCAGCCACGTGAAGAGAAGTCGGTTCCTCTCGTAGATCGCCGCGATCTCCGCGGGGGCGTAGAGCGAACCGATCGTCTGCGCATGGTCGTGAAGCATCGAGACTGTTCCCGCCTCGGCGCAATCCCATCCCCGGCGCCGCGCGCGCCAGCAGATATCGGCGTCTTCCCAGTAGAAGGGGGAATAGAGGGTCGAGAATCCGCCCAATTCCCGGAATCGGTCCGCCCGGACGAGCAGCGCGCCGCCGCAGGCGTAGGCGGTCCGTCTGGTTGTGCGGGCCGGAGGCGTCTCCTTGCGGCCGGGCTGCAGCACATCGAACACGCCATGCCGAATCCGGACTCTCAGATCGCCCTCGAAGAACGACTCGCGGAGGTTGAAAATCGCCGGGGCGACGGCGAAGAGGCGCTCGTCCTTCTCCAGTTCGTTCGCGAGCGCCGCCAAGTCCCCTTGATCTGGATGCATGTCGGAGTTGAGGAAGAAAAGCAGCCTGCCGCGCGCGGCGCACGCGCCGGCGTTGCAGGCCCCGGCGAAACCGCGCGACCGCTCAAGCCCGACGAAGCGGCACGAAGGACCCGCCGCGCGCACGGAGCGCCTCGCCGCCTCGCTCCCGTCGTCGCTTCCGTCATCGACGAGGATCGTCTCGACCGCGCTTCCACCCTTCCGCGCCCACGCGACGACCGCGTCGAGGTGCCGTCGGTGTTGATCGGCGCCGTTCCGCTCGGGAATGATGATCGAGTACGTCACTTCTTCGGCCACGTTCGCCCCTCGCCGCCGAGATTCTAGCGGCGGCCGGCCGATGGCCGCGCGGTGCGGCTCGCGCGTTCTGTCAAAGGAGCCCCAGTTCGCGGAAAAGGCTTTCAAATCGGGCCCTCCACGTGTGATCGCGGAGCGCTCGTTTCCGGCCGGCGATTCGCATCGCCTGCGCTTCGTCCGGGTGCCTGAGATAGTGCCAGACCTTCTCGAGGAGCTCGGCGTCGTCGCGGAATGTCTCTATCTCCCGCCCCAGTTCGTAATAGTCGGCGAGTTCGTTGAGGTGCTGGGCAAGATAGAGCGCTCCGCTCATCGGCGCTTCGAAGTCGCGCAGCCGAACTTGATACTGAGGGACGCCCAAGTGCGTGTCGCCGACTACGCCGAAACCGAGCGAGATCCGGGAGCGGCTGAACATGCGGACCATCTGATCGTCGGCCAGCGGCGGGCGGGAGGCCCTCCGCAGCAAGGCGTCGTCCGCCGAGCCCCGGCGGAGCCCGACGCCGTCGAGCGCAAGGGCGGCGAAGCGCCGCACGCGGCGCCATCCACCGGACGGGGCCCAGCCGTTTCCCCAGACGCGGACGTCGATCCCGTTCCGCAGCAGGTGGAGAACGTGCGCCGAGCGGTCGGCGTACTGTTGGCCGACGAATGTCGCGTCGAACTGGGGCGCGACTGGATACGGCTTGTAGACGGCGGGGCTGGCGGCCATCGGGAGATGCAGCGGACGCGCGCCGGCGGCGCGAAAGCGCTCCATAGCCTCCGGCTCAGGGATCATGCACATCGTGAAGTGGGGGGCGATATCCCTCACGAGGTGGAATTGATGGATATTGTTGCAGGAGAAGTTGATCGTCGCCGCGCCGTCGCGGCGCATCTCATCCAGCGCTTCGACGTCGACGAATCCGCGATAGAAGTAGGTGAAGACGACGTCCACGGCCCCGTTCTTCCGGGCGTCGGCGTAGGTGCGGCGCAGCGCCCCTGTCAAGGCGGGCCGCAGGATCCTGAGCGAGTCCTCGTCCTCGGCCGCGACGAACAACGGGTCGAGATCGGCGTCCACGACGTGGACTTCGGCGCCCATCTCGAGGAGCGTTCCGAGCAGGTTGCGCCGCCAGATTCGGGACGCGGGCAGCCCCGGCGCGTCGGGCGAACTACCCGCGGCGTAGACGATGCGAAGACGGCGGGAAGAAGTCACATTGTCTCCGTTGGCCTGCCGACGTCGGCGCAAGCCGCCGCCACCCCTGCTGCATAGTGCATGTCGCGGACCAAGTGATAGCCGACGTGCAGGATCCGAGGCGGAAGTAGGGGCTGCGCCATGAGGACGACCAGCCGCGCGGCACCCAGCGTCGGTCCGACAAGGGGACGAGGAAGGCACCGGACGAACGAGTGGGTTGCGGCCATCGTACGGCGGAAGCAACCATGCTCGCTGCGGACGCTCATCCCGTCGATGCGCAGAAATGCGGCGACGGCCGGATCGGCGGTCACCGACGCGAAGAGCCGCGCCATCCGTCCCGAGTCGAGATGACGACGGCAATGGGTGACGAAATCGACCGCCGCTGATCGGTGCGCGGCGACTATGTCGTCGCGGTAGGTCAGCGGCACCCCGCGCTCTTTCAGCCGCAGAGCGAGTTCCAAGTCTTCCATCCCGTACCGGTCGAACCGTTCCTGATATCCGCCGACGCGGAGCAACGTCTCGCGCGGGACGGAGAAATGGCCCGTGAGGCAGTCCTCGAAAGACAGAACCGCCGAGGACAGCAACTTGGCGCGTCGCCGCTCTTCCTCGGCCTTCAGAAACTGTCCGAATCGGCCGCGGAAGGCGTTGGCGCTGGGCACGATCCTCGCCACGACGGCGCAAGGCGGGGCCGAGGCCGGATGGGCCGCGACGTGCTTCACCAGCGCGTCGGAATGCAGGGACATGTCGTCGTCGAGAATCAAGACGACTCTTCCGCGCGCTGCGCGGAGTCCGGCGTTGCAGGCGGAGGCGCGTCCGCGATTCGGCGACAGACGAACTACGGCGGCGCAGATCCGCTGCGGTTCCCGCTGGGAGACGGCAAGGGGCGGCATCGATCCGTCGTCGATCACGATTACCTCGAAGCCGCCGGCAGGCGGAAGGCAGTCCGCCAGGGCTTCCAGCGTCTTGGGGAGACGGTCGTGACCGTTCCTGGACGGAACGATGATCGAGAGTTCCATGCGTGGGCACATTCTACCCCCACGCCACGTAAGCCGCGGAGGTGCGCGCTTCCTCGCGCCCGCGCCTCTTGAGCGGCGCCGGTCGGCGTGAGCGGCGCTCCCACGATAGAGTGCGTCGCGACGGGCACGGCGGTGAAGCGGAAGGTGTATCGGTCGGTGCCTCGCCACGCATCCCGAGGCTGCGGAATCGCCTCGTGGCGGCGTCGACGTCGCGCAGGAACGCCGACAAGATCAAGCCGGATACAGGAACGTGAATATGAGCGCACCGGCGAAAAGATCCTGCCACCGACGGCGCACCGCTCGCGCGGACTTGCGGCCGAGGACCTCCGTCGCGGCCGCCATTGGCGACCACTACCCCCGGCGCGGAACCGTCTTCGATCCGATCCCCCGCGGAGCCGTCGCCAGCGTCGGTCCTCCGCGGCGCATGCCGATCGTCCCGCACACGCGGGACGAGAGCGCATGATCCATTCGCGTCGACGACCTCGCCTTCCACTCAGACCTCGGCGTCCTCTGCCTCGGCCTCCGCTCTTCACGATCCCGGTGCGGATTGCCGCGCCGATCCGGACGCGCGACTTCACGGCCTCGCCCCGTCTTCAGCCGCAGGCCGGCGGCCGGCCGAGCGAAGACGATGCGGACCGTCCTGCCCTGTCTCGCCCGGCGTCGCAACGGCGGCGTACCGCCACAGAACGAGCCCGCGCGGCGATAGTGTCCTTCCCTCGTCACGTCGAAGCGCAACGCCCGGCAGCGAGATCTCCTCCGGCGGACGCCAGTTCGACTCCGAAGGGACCGTAGCCGCCGAAATCCTGACGCCGGCGGAACGGAGCCGCGCGCCGGCCGCCGCCAAGGCGCGGAGGTCGTCGTCGCCGCGCACGGAGACCAAGCGTCGGCGCTCGTACAGCGGCGCCGCGACCTGCGCCAGCCACACTTGGTCCGTCGCCAGAATCTCCCCCTCCTCCGTCGCCGCGGCCAGCGCGCGCGTCAGTCCGTCGAACAGCCGCTTCTCGTGCGCCAGAAAACCGACGCCCACGAGCTGTACGGCGAACGAGAGGAGCAGTAGACCGACTGCTGGGAACGACACTCTTCGCTCGCGGCATTCGGCGATCGCCGCACACGCCGCGAGCCAGAGCAACGGTGCCGCCGGCAGCAGCAGCCGCGCGCCCCAATGGAAGCCGCCGGGGCCGCCGGGGATCGCCGTCGCTGGCGTCGCCAGCAGCACGAAAAACAGCCCCGCTGACGCCGGCCCGAGCCATGCCGGCGCGCGTTCGGAACCAGTCGCCGCGGCCTCTTCGCGCCCTTCCCGCGCGCCGTCGCCGCCTGCGCCGCGCGTCGTCCACGCCGCCGCCAAGAGCAGCGCCGCAGCGAAGGCCCACGTGTGGACCGCGCTTCGGTAGGCGAACGAATCACCGAAGCTGGAGCCGCGCAAAAGGTCGATCGTGGGGAGGATGAAGGCGAAGACGCTCCACGCCGCGACCGTCGCCGCGGCAGCCGTGCGCGACGCGTCTCGCCGCTTGATCCGCTTCAACAGCCAAGTCGCGGCGAGCCCCGCGGTGGCCAGCGCGGCGAACGTTGCTTGCCCGCGGCGCGGCAGGAGATTGTCGTGGATCGACTCGCGCAGCGACCCGAGAAACGAATTCGAGCCCGCGACGTTGAACGCGGCCTGCGGCGGCACGACCTGTCCCAAGGCGGCGCGGTTCCACAGGGCTTCCCCGAGAAGCGGCGCCAAAGCCCCGAGGCCGGCGAAAAACGCCGCCGCCGCGACGGCGCGGAGCGCGTCTCGTCGCCGCGGCCCGGGCTCCGCCTCGCGCAGCGCGACAAGAAGTCGTGCCGCGTAGAGCGCCGGCCCTGCCATCGCCGCCTCGGCGCGGAACGCGACGGCGAGTCCCAGCAGCGCGCCGGCCGCGAGGTCGCGTCCGCGCCGCCGCGCGGCAGCCTCGTCGCCCGGCCACGACAGGAGCGCGGCGGCCGCCACCAGGCCCGCGGCGGGGGCGTGCTCCCAGAACTCAAGGCCGTAGAAGAGGACCGGCGTCGCGAAGGCGGCGCCGAGCCCCGCCCCGAACGCGCCTGCTCGCCCCATGCGACGCGCGGCGAGCCGCCGCACCGCCCACGCTGCGAGCGCCGCACCCGCCGCCGGGACGACGTAGAGTCCCCGCGGACCAAAGAGCGATGAGAGCCCGGCGCCGAGCGTCGGCAGCAGCGGCGGGAAGAGGGCAATGAAACGGTCGCCTCGCGGGACGAGGAACCGGTTGCGCCCCGCGCACGAGGCATCGACGTCCCGCGCCGGGTAGTCGAGCGTCGGATCGAGCGGTCCCCGCTCGGCGACTGCGCGGGCCATTAAGTACTTGACGCCGCAATCGCCGCTGAAGAACCCGAACGGCGGCAACGCGAACTGCAGTGCCATGAGTGCGGCGAAGACCAGCGCCGCAAGCGCTGCGCCGGACCACATCTCCCCGCCGCCGTTACGAGGTGCCCGCGCCGAAAGTACCGTCGGTCTCCTCAACGCCTCATCTCCGTGCCGACCGCCCGCGCGTGGAACCGATGCCGCGCACCGCCGAGCGAGGCCAAGGATAATGCACCGCGGCCGCGCGGAGCCCCGCTACGGTCGCCGATCACGCCTGTATGCAACATCTCCGAGATGAGGGCACCCTTCTGAGTGCGGCGTCATGGTTACGACGAACATAACTGGGAAAAGCCGAGCGAAGACGACGAGCCACCACCCGGCGAACGTCGCGGCGAAGGCGTCGCGCGATTCCGCGGACGCTCCTCCTCGCGTCAACTGCCACCCCGGATCGAGCAGCATCCGCCGCGCGGACGGCGCCCGCGCCGCTCCCAATGTACCGGCGGGTCCTTGCGGAGCCGCGCGCCGCCGCCGCGGGCAAGAAGGTGCGGAACGAGATCCGTCTCCTCGGCGCAGCCCCTACGACCGCCGGCTCCGAACCGCTCGTCGAAGCCGCCGAGATCCCCGAAGCGGCGTGCGCGAACAAGCAGCGCCGTGCGGCCGCAGCGCCAGACCGTCGCCGAGGCGAGGTCGCACGGCTCCGTGCCGCGGTCGCCGACTGTCGGACAGCCTCGGTCGTCGAGGATCGGGCCGCCCGCGAAATCGACGGAGACGACGCCGACTGCGCTCAAGACGGCGTCCACCCAGCCGGCCGCGACCCGCGCGTTGTCGCCCAAATAGAAGAGCCAGCGCCCGCTCGCGAGGGCCGCGCCGAGATTGCGGCGGAAGGAAGAGCCGCGCCGCGTCGAGCGCACGCAGGCCGTCGCGCCCGCCGGGCGGACCGCGGCGGTCATCTGGCCCTCCGCTTGATCGACGACGACAGCTTCGGCGGCCCACCCTTCAATCTGTGGCGCGAGCAAGCCGAGAGCGCGCTTCAGTGCCTGAGGACTATGCGGCTCCGATGTCCAAGAAGGCGCCGGCGGGGGCGGCGCGACAGGCGGTCAAGAGGAGTGGGAGGACGATGCGGCCGGATAAGACGAACGCCCGTCTTCGCGGTCGTACCGCCGCGGCGACTGTTGGTAACCGATCGGCGCCGTCGGACGAGTCTTCCGCGCCGGGTACAGGGCTCACCGGCGTCATCGTCGCCGGTGAGGTCGCGGCTCGGATCGGCGTCCGTTTCCTCCCGCCGCGGACCACCGCGAACTACCGCGACGCTTCCAACGCCGCGCGCGCCGCGTCTTGAACCGCGCGGCGCAACCCGCTACAGTGCAGGAGCGCTCGCGAAGTTCGTCGAGACGCGGACGATTGGGGGCGACCGGCGAATGGCGGTGCTGCTGCGAATCGGGCCGCGCGGGCCGCGTCTCCGCGACGCGCTGCGCGAGGCGTGGCGCGGCCGGGAGCTGCTGGCGTTCCTC
>JAJFTU010000189.1 GCA_021372775.1 bacterium
AGCCGCGCGCGCCGCGTCTCGCGGCTCTCGAACTGCCGGCGCAGCGGGTCGTACTCGCACGCCGCGAGGCCGGGAACGGGGTCGAAGACGTCGAAGCCGTGCACGCCGGCGACGTTGGCCTGGCCGGTCGCCGGCTCGCCCGCGCGGCCCGTGCCGACCTTCGTGTGGGTCAGCGTGTGCGAACCGACCTCGATCCGGTCGAGGGCGGCGCGCCACGCGTCCCAGTCGACCACGCGCGGCGAGAGGTCGGCCCGCAGCGGGATGAGGAAGCTGACGGCGCGGGCGTCGAACTCGCGCAGGATCGGGTAGGCCACGGCGAGGTCGTTCGGATGGCCGTCGTCGATCGTGAGCAGCGCGCCGTCCTCGCCGGCGAGGTACTCGTCGCCGGAGAGGCAGCGGATCCCCTCGCGCCGCAGATGGCCGAGCAGCGCCCGCAGATCGTCGCCGAACGCGCGGTCGTGGCCGTGGGCCATGAAGACCGGCCCGCGGCTCGTCCGCGCCGCGGGGCGGCAGACGAAGAGATCGCCGGAGTAGTCCCCCTGCGCGAGGCGCGCGATCTCCAGCCGCGGCAGGCGGCGGCGGATCTCGTCGAGAAGGTCGGTCCCGAAGCGCCAGAGATTCCCGAAGTGATTCGGCGGCGCCTTCTCCGAGCGGGCCGACGCCGGGTCGTAGGGGATCTCGAGCAGGGCGACACCGCGCGGCGAGAGGACGCGGGCGATCTCCGAAAGGGCCGCGCCGAAGTCGGGGATCTCCTCGATCACGTGCTGGATGATCACGAGGTCGAACGAGCCGTCGGCGAACATCGGCATGTGGACGAGATCGGCCTCGAAGTCGATGAAGCCGACCGCGCGTGGATCCTGCGGGTTTCCGGTCTTCCACTTGTCGGTGCAGGTGTAGCGCCAGCCGCGGCGGCGGAGATAGCCGCCGTAGACCTCGGGGCTGAGCGGGGCGACCTCGAGGCAGCGGCCGGGCGCCGCGCTCTCGGGAAGGGACTCGAAGACGGAGACGAGCGCGCGGTGCCGCTCGAGGCTTCCGCACCGCGTGCAGACGGCGTTGGCGCGGCCGCTGAAATCCTGGAACGACGTGGCGCCGCAGATCGGGCAGGGCAGCATCGCATCCTCTCGGGACAGTCGGTCCCGCCTTGGTCATGCAAGAAGAAGGCCATAGGCGGGCGGGGATCGCCGCCGCCGGCTGGCCGCCGAAGCGGGCGAATCCGGCGCGCGGCGCGGCTATCCGCGACCGCGAGGCGTCGGTAAACGGTCCGCGTCTGTCGAATTGTTGACGGACTAAGGATGGATCTCCGGCTGTTTCGTCCGCGGGGCGCTCCCGGAACCGCCCCGCGCCGTCGCCTCTCGTGGCGCCGCCCTTGCTTTGCTTCTGTTCGCACGAGTGTGCGCAAGGGGAGCCACGATGCAGCTGCGGTTCCAAGAGGGAACGGACCGGTTCCAGCTCAACGGCCCGGACGAATTGGCGGAGATCGTCGGCGCCGGCGGACGCCTCGAGTGGGCGCGCGCCGAACGGGCGGTCTTCGCGGGACGGGAACGGCAGTTCGTCGATCTGACGTTCGTCGGCCCGGACGACCGGCGCGTCGTGATCCTGCTCGTGGAACGGATCGCCGACCCCGATCCGGCCTACGTCTTCCCCGCGCGTTTCGCCGCGTCGGGCGCCGCCGATCTGGCGGCGCTGGCGGAGGCGGTGGAAGGCGCGGCCGCGCAGGCGCTCGGCGACGCGCCGTGGCCGGCGAGCTTCCTGCTCGGCCCCGACGGCCCGGCTTCGCTCCTCGCGGTACCCGGCCTCGCGCCGTACGCCGAGGTAATGCCGGCGATCGCCCGCGCCCGCGACGTCGCGCCCGAACTCAAGGCGGACGGCCGCGCCCTGCATCTCGGCGGACCCGACGGCTGGATTCTCGGCGCGTTGCCGGTCGCGGAGCGGGTCGCCGTCGAGGCGTCGCCGCGACGCCGCGAGGCGGCCGGCGCCCTGGCCCGCGGCGGCTTCCGCGCGCTCGCCGCCGATCCACTCGCGCTCGACCTCGGCCGCGGCTTCGATCTCGTCGCCGCGACGATCGAGGATCCGCAGTGGCGCGGCGCCGAACAGCTCCTCGACTCGGTCGTGCGCCACCTGAACCGCGACGGGGCGTTGCTGCTGACCGTGCCGGCGCCCGACCGCCGGCCGACTCTGGCCGACGAGACGCCCGACGGCCGCTGGAGCTTCGAGCAGCTCGACGCCGCGCTGCGGGAGCGGTTCGAAGACGTGGCGTTCTTCTCCCAAGGAGGCGCCGACCTCGAAGCGGCCGCCGCCGCGCGGCCCGGCTTCGATACCGCCGCCGCGACCCTCTGCGCCGTCGCGCGCCGCCCGGCGCGCTTGCGGCCCGCCTGCGACGTCAGCGTCGTCGTGCCGGTCTTCGACAAGATCGAGTACACCGAGCAGTGCCTGCGCAGCCTCGCCGCGAACACCGGCGACGCGCCGTCGTGGGAAGTGATCGTCGTGGACAACGGCAGCTCCGACGGCACGCCGGAGACGCTGGCGCGGATCGCGGCCGAGGAGCCGCGGCTGCGCGTTTGGCGCAACGAAACGAACCTCGGCTTCGCGCGCGCCTGCAACCAAGGGGCGCGGCTCGCGCGCGGACGGATCGTCCTTTTCCTCAACAACGACACCGAGGTCCACCGCGGCTGGCTCGCTCCGCTGGTCGAGGAACTCGACGCCCATCCGGAGACGGGGATCGTCGGCGCGCGCCTGCTCTACGGCGACGGGACGATCCAGCACGCCGGCGTGGCGATCGGCCGCGACCAGATCCCGTTCCACGTCCACTGCCGCAAGGCGGCCGACGACCCGCTGGTCCTCGAGCGGCGGACCTTCCCGATCGTCACCGGCGCCTGCCTCGCCGCGCGGACGGACGAGTTCCTGCGCCGCGGCCTGTTCGACGAGGTGTTCGTCAACGGCCACGAGGACATCGATCTCTGCCTGCGCTTCGGCCGCGCGGGACGCGCCGTCGTCTACCGCCCCGACTCGGTCGTCACGCACCACGAGATGGTCAGCGACGGCCGGCTGAACCACCGCGAGCGGAACCTGATGCGCACGACGGCGCGTTGGCGGGACGCGCTCGTGCAGGACGACTTCCGCTACGCGAGCCGCCTCGTCGACCGCCCGGCCGTCGCGCGGCCGCTCTCCTTCGCGCTCAAGATCGGCCCGCCGACGCGGACCCATTCGAACTGGGGCGACATCTTCTTCGCCGAGGGGATGGCCAAGGCGCTGGAGCGCGCCGGCCACCGCTGCGTCGTCCACTACCTCAACGAGTGGGGCAAGGACGATCTCGACGTCGACGTGACGATCCACATCTCGGGGCTCTCCGAATACCACCCCAAGCCGTGGAACGTGAACCTCCTCTGGATGATCAACCATCCGGGCCGCCACACGAAGGAGGAACTGGCCCGCTACGACTCGCTGCTCGTCGCTTCGCGGCCGCTCGCCCGCCGGCTGCGCCGCGAAGCGGACGTTCCGGTGATCCCGTTCCTGCAGGCGACCGACCCGGAGCACTTCCGCCCGCTGCCGGACGTGAAGCCGTTCTTCGACGTCGTCTTCGTCGGCAACAACAAGGGAGAGGGACGGCTGGGGATGCGGCAGATCGTCGCCGACCTGCTGCCGACGACTCATCGTCTCGGCGTCTGGGGGGCGTGCTGGGACGGGCTGCTGCCGGACGGCGTCTGGCAGGGGACGTTCGTGCCGCACGAGAAGCTGCCCGAGGTCTACAACCTCGGCCGGGTGGCGCTCAACGACCACCAGCCGGAGATGCGGGCCGAGGGGTTCGTCAACAACCGCACCTTCGACGCCGTCGCCTGCGGCGCGACCGTCGTGAGCGATCAGGTCGCCGGGCTCTCCGACGTGCTCGCCGTCCACGCCTACGACAGCCCGCGCGAGCTGAAGCGGATCGTGGACCGCGCGCTCGCCGAGCCGGAGCGCGAGCGGGAGCGCACGGCGCGGCTGCGCGAGCGGGTCCTCGCCGAGTTCACCTTCGACCGCCGCGTCGCGGAGCTGCTCGAACATCTCGCCGCGCTCGGGCCGGCGTTCGAGCGCGCCCGCGCGGCGAAGGCGTCGGCGCGACGCGTGATCGTCGAGGAGAAGCCGCTCGTCTCGATCATGGTCGCCACCTACAACCGCCGCGACTTCCTTCCCGCGACGCTCGACTCGATCCGCGCCCAGTCGTATCCGAACTGGGAGCTGGCGTTGGTCAACGACGGCGGCCCCTCGGTGGCCGACATCGTGGCCGCGGCCGGCGACGAGCGGATCCACCTGATCGAGCTGGAGCGGAACCGCGGCAAAGGGCACGCGATCAACACCGCGTTCGCCGCGACCAAGGGGCCGTTCCTCGCCTATCAGGACGACGACGACACCTGGCGCCCGGACCACCTCGAGAGCCTGCTGCTGCCGCTGACGGCGATTCCCGGGATCGAGTTCGCCTACTCCGGCGCGGTGGACGTGACGTACGACCAGCAGGAGGACGGCGGCTGGCGCGAGGTCAAGCGGCAGCTCGTCTGCAACCGCCAGGTCGTCGGCGCCGACCTGCTTTACGGCAACCAAATCCAGGGGATCGTCGTCGCCCACCGCCGCGAGCTGTTCGAGCGGGTCGGCGGAATGGACGAGAGCCTGCGCGTGCTGATCGACTGGGATCTCTGGCGGCGCATCTGCTCGCTGACCTACCCCTACCACATCGGCCGCCCGACCGCGGACCGGACGCTGCGCGGCTTCCAGCGCACGACCGGCACGGGCCACCTGACGAGCCTGCACAAGACCGATCCCGCCCTCTACGCGTACCAGCGGCTGCGCGTTCTGCGGAAGCCGCTGCCGGCGCCGCCGGACTCGCCGCTGCACGAGAAGGCGGCGGCGTTCAAGCGGCGCGGCCGGCAGGACTTCCTCGTCGCGCTGGCGGAGCGCGACGAGGGGCGCGGCCGGCTCGACCGGGCCGCGCACTGGTACGAGCGGGCGCTCGCGGTCGGCGACGTCAACGTCGCGGTTTGGCGCGGCCTGGCGATGCTGCACCTCAAGCGGCAGCGGCCCGACGAGGCGCTCCCGCTCTTCCTGCTCGCCGCCGACCACCACGCGGCGACGCTGCAGGACTTCCTCTACGCGACCCTCTGCTGCCTCGCGCAGGGGCGGGGCGCGGACGCGCTGAAGGTGCTCGACGCGGCGGAGAAGAAGGCGCCGCAGGCCGTCGAGGCCGCGGGCGCGATCGTGGACGACTACCGCGCGAAGGCGCGGGCGATGATCGGGGCGCGGGTTCCGGCGTAGCGCCGGGACCCCGCCTCGGCTCGGTCTCGCGGCGCGTCGTCGTCCGGCGGCGGCGCGTTCAGGAAACTCGGTAGCGGCGCACCTGGCCGGCGCCGGTGTCGCGCGCCGTGCCGTCCGGCGCGACGACGACGTCCGGCTTGACCTTCCCGATCCAGCGTTCGTGCAGCCGGCGCACGTTGCGCGCGACGCCGCGGAACCGCTCCGGACCGCTCTGCGATTCGTGGTGCACGATCACGCTGCGCGGCTCGTAGACGACCCGCTCCCCCCGCTCGCGGATCCGGAAGCAAAGGTCGATGTCCTCGTAGCCGTTCCAGTACTCCTCGTCGAAGCCGCCGAGCGCCTCGAACGTCGCGCGCCGCACGAGCGCCCCCGCGGCCGTGACCGCCTGGTACTCCCGCCGCTCCAGAACCTCGGGCGCGTCGCCGCGGGCCCGCGCGTAGACGTGGACCGCCCGCAGCGGATCGACGCCGGGGAACTCGGCGATCAGCACGCCGGCGTGCTGGATCGTGCCGTCGGGGTAGAGCAGCCGCGCCCCGACCGCGCCGACCGAAGGGTCGTCGTCGAGCACGGCGACCAGCGCGTCGAGCCATCCGGCCCGCGGCTCGGTGTCGTTGTTGAGGAAGAGAAGGTCGCCGCCGCGCGCCGCCGCGGCCCCTTGGTTGCAGGCCCGCGCGAAGCCGACGTTCTTCGCGTTCCGCAGCGCGCGGACGCGCGGGTCGGCGGCGGCGAGCTCGCGGACGAGGCGCGGCGTCGCGTCGCTCGAGCCGTTGTCCACGAGGAGCAGCTCGAAGGCGGCGCGCTCCTCGAGGCCGAAGAGCGCGGCCGCGCAGGCGCGCGTCAGCTCCGCCCGGTTGAAGAGCGGCATGACGATCGAAACCCGCGGGGTCGATGATCCGTCGGTCACGAGATCAAAATCTGCGCGCCGGGGCGCCCCTTGTCCAGCGCGGAACGTGACCGCGGCCGGCGCCCGCGCGGAGCGTGACCGCGGCGCCGCGCGCCCCTATGATGGAGCCCCCTGAACCGGAGGTGCGGCATGGCGCGGATCGGCTACCTTGCGGGAGGCCCCAAGGGCTTCGAGTTCTTCGAGCGGATGCACGCCCGCGGGACCGTGGCGTTCGTCTCGTCCCATCCGGTCAAGAACCTCGACGCCGACCCGTACGGCGACGTCGTGCGGCTCGCCGAGAAGCACGGCTACAAGTTCGTGCCGCACGACCAGCTCGACCCGTCGCTCTGGAGCTCCGCCGACGTCGTCTTCGCCGCCGGCTGGCAGTTCCTCGTCAAGGACGCGCCGGAGACGCTCGTCGTCTTCCACGACTCGCCGCTGCCGCGCTACCGCGGCTTCGCGCCGACCGTCACCGCGCTCGTCAACGGCGAGCCCGAGGTCGGCGTCACGGCGTTCAAGCCGATCGCCGCGCCGGACGCGGGGCCGATCTACGCCCAGGTCCGCGTGCCCGTGACCTACCCGGCGCGGATCGGCGACGTCTACCGGCGCCTCGCCGACGCCTACGCCGAGGCGGCGATGCAGGTCGTGGCGATGGTGGACGCGGGGAAGCTCGTCGGCGCGCCGCAGGACGAGTCGCGGGCGACCTACAGCATTTGGCGCGACGAGAAGGACTACGGCATCGACTGGTCGTGGCCGGCCGACCGGATCGAGCGGCTTGTGGATGCGGTGAGCGCGCCGTACGGCGGCGCGCGCACGACCTACGGCGGCGAGGAGATCGTCGTGGACGCGGTGCGCCGCGTTCCCGAGATGAAGTTCGAGATCCGCCAGCCGGGGAAGATCTGGAGTCTTCAGGACGGCGAGCCGGTCGTCGTCTGCGGCGAGGGGATGCTGGCGATCGTCGCCGCGCGCCGTCTCGACGGACGGCCGGTGCACTTCCGCTTCCTGCGGCGCCGCCTGGGCGAGTAGCCGGCGCGCGGCCCGCTTCGCCCGCGGGGGCGTCGGCCCCGGAGCGCGACGTCCGCCGCGGGCCTCAGCCCCTCAGCGCTGCGTCGGCCGCGAGCGCCGGACGCCATCCGGCGTGCGGCTCGACGTGGCCGTTCAGCGCCGTCAGCTCGGGATGCGCCTCGAGGTAGTCCGCGAGTTCGCCCAGCGTCGGCGAAGCGCCCGAAACCCCGAGCCCCTCGACCACGCCGCGCACGACCTCCAGATCCTCCGGCCCGTCCACCGTGAGGCGGAACCGCGAGAGGTCGCGCGCGTGGTCGAGCTTGGCGATCCGGAAGAGGCTCGGGTTCTTCCAAAAGCGGAACGTCACGTGCTCGCGCTCCGAAGGAAGCTCCGCGTCGCGCGCCGCCCGCTCCAGCGCCTCGCGCGAGAAGACCTCGACGTCGAGCCCCTGCGGGAACGTCCCCGGCGGCGGGGCGGTGTTCGAGGCGTAGTCGAGATCGCCGGCGAGGAAGAAGGCGACGACGGCGTCCACGACCGCGGGATCGACGAGCGGGTTGTCGCCGGTCAGGCGCACGACGACGTCGAGATCGAGCGCCTCCGCCGCCATGCGGTACCGCTCCAGCACGTCGTCGAGCGGCCCGCGCAGGCAGGTCGTTCCTTCCGCCGCGCAGAAGCCGGCGACGACGTCGTCGTCGCCGCCGACGCTCGTCGCGACGGCCAGCGCGTCGAGCGACGTCGCCGCGCGCGCCCGTTCGAGCAGCCAGGAGAGCAGCGGGCGCCCCTTGATCTCGCGCAGCACCTTCCCCGGCAGGCGGGTCGAGGACATGCGCGCCTGGACGATCGCGCCGACGCGGGGGGCGGCCATCGCTACGACGGCCGCCGGAACTGCAGCGACGGCTTCTCCACCGCGCGGCACTCCAGGTCGTCGCGCCCGAGCGCGAGCTCGACCTCGCGGACCCGCCGCACCAGCTCGGCGAGCTGCGCGGGGTCGGCGGAGAGGGCGTGGTCCGGACCTTCGGCGGCGCGGTCGAGCGTGAAGTGCTTCTCGATGATCAGCGCCCCCGCGGCCGCGGCGAGCACCGGCGTCTCCACGCCGAGCGTGTGGTCGGAGTAGCCGGTCGGCACGCCGTACAACTCGCGCAGCCGGCCGATCACGCGCAGGTTCGCCTCGCGCGGCGGCGTGGGGTAGGCCGAGACGCAGTGCAGCAGGGCGAAGGGAACGCGGCCGTGGCCCGCGGCCTCGACGAAGGCGTCCACCTCGGCGCGGTCGGCCATGCCGGTCGAGGCGATCACCGGGCGCCCCTTGGCCAGCACGCGGCGCGTCAGGGCGCCGTTGACGATGTCGAACGAGGCGAGCTTGAAGGCGGGCACGCCGATCGCGTCGAGGAAGTCCACGCACTCGGAATCGAAGGGGGTCGAGAAGAAGAGGAGGCCGAGGCTCTCCGCCAGCCGCTTCATCTCCGCCTGCCGCGCGAACGGCAGCTCGCAGCGCTTCAGCAGGCCGAAGTAGGGGCTGTCGGCCGGAACGCGCGCCTCCGTGCGGTAGGTCTGGAACTTCACCGCGTCCGCCCCGGCGGCGGCCGCGGCGCGCACGAGCGCCTCCGCCTGCGCGGGATCGCCGCCGTGGTTGATCCCCACCTCGGCGACGACGAAGACCGGCTCGCCCGGCGCGACGCGCCGGCCGCCCAACGTGATCTCAGGCATTGTCCGTGGCTCCTGCGGCGACGGGCGCCGCGTCCGCCGCGGACAGCGCGGCGCCGAGGCGCTCCATCAGCGCGACGAGGCGATCGAGGTCGCGGTAGTACTCCAGCGCGGCGTAGCGGAGGTTCGGCAGCCGCGGCAGGAGGTCGAGCGAGGCGCGCCACTGCTCGTCGGTCGGCGCCTCGTGGACGTCGCGCCAGACGGCGCCCGACTCGCCGAATCCGGCGACGTGGAGCTGCACGACCTCGGCGAGCGGCAGGCCGGCGAAGTACGAGGCGGCCTCGCGCCCCATGTTGCGGGCGCTGATGAAGGCGTGCGCCGCGTCGAGCAGCAGCGCGGCGCCGCTCTCCGCGACGACCCGCGCGAGGAACGCCGGCTCGGCGACGAGCTCGTAGGCCGGCGTCGGGTAGTAGTTGTTGTTCTCGACGGCGACGACGACCTCCGGCCCGAAGACGCGCCGCAGCAGCGCGACGTTGCGCGCGGCGTTGTCCACCATCTCGTCGGCGTCCATCCGCCGCCCGCCGGGACGGAACATGCCGCCCTCGAGGCGCGGCGCGGTGCAGCGGGCGAGGGCGTGCAGCGAGACGACGCGCAGCAGGCCGCGCGCGGCGAACGGCTCGGCGCGGCGCGCGAGCGGGTCGGCGTCGAGCGGGGCGAGCAGGCTCTCGTCGGAGTGGAGGAGCACCGGGCGCGCGGTGTCGAAGTCGCGCGGGCCGTAGTGGTCGCGCAGCTCGTAGGCCTCGGCGAGCGCGTCGAGACGCGCCGCCGCCTCCGGCCGCAGCAGCAGGTCGGAGACCGGAACCGTCAGCAGCGGGGCGGCGCCGTTCATCGCGCGTAGTACCCGAGGACCTTCGCGAGCGCGCGGATCACGTCGTCCTGGTCGTCGTCGGTCATCGCCGTCGTCAGCGGCAGGCTCAGCGTGCTCGCGCCGATCCGCGCCGCGTTCGGGAATTCGGCGTCGGAGAAGCCGAACGTCCGCGCGTAGTACGGCTGCGAGTGGACCGGCAGGTAGTGCACGCCGACGCCGATGTTCTCCGCCGTCAGCGCGTCGAGGATCTGGTCGCGCGTCGCGGCGAGGCGGTCGAGGTCGAGCAGGATGTTGTACATGTGCAGCGCGTGGCGCGTCCCCGGTTCCTCGGGGGGCGGCGTCAGGCAGGGCAGCCCGGCCAGCGCGCGGTCGTAGCGGTCCCAGAGCGCGCGGCGCCGCACGAGGTTCGCCTCGACGCGGTCGAGCTGATGGATGCCGAACGCCGCCTGCAGGTCGGTCATGTTGTACTTGAAGCCCGGCTCGTGGACGTAGTAGTGCCTGAAGCCGCCCGCGCCGTACCGCTTCCACGCGTCGCGGCTCATGCCGTTCGTCGAAAGGAGCTGGATCCGCTCGGCGAGCGCCGCGTCCTCGGCGAGGACCATCCCGCCCTCGCCGGTGCAGACGTTCTTCGTCGCGTAGAAGCTGAAGGCGCCGACGTCGCCGAGCGTGCCGGCGTGGCGGCCGCGGTACGTCGTCTCGATCGCGTGGGCGCAGTCCTCGACGACGCGCAGGCCGCGCTCCCTCGCGATCGCGAGGATTTCGTCCATCGGGCAGGCGCGGCCGGCGAAGTGGACGACGATGATCGCCTTCGTCCGCGGCGTGATCTTCTCGCGGAGCCGCTCCGGGTCGATGTTCATCGTCCGCGGATCGCAGTCCGCGAGGACGGGGGTCGCGCCGCAGTGCACGATCACGTTGACCGTGGCGCAGAACGTCATCGTCGGCGCGACGACTTCGTCCCCCGGTCCGACGCCGAGCGCGGCGAGCGCGAGATGGAGCGCGGCGGTGCAGGAGCTGACCGCCGCGGCGTGCTTCGCGCCGGCGTAGCGGCGGAACGACTCGGCGAAGCGCGCCGTGCGCGGCCCGGCGCCGATCCAGCCGGAGCGGATCGTCTCGATGACCTCGTCGATCTCCGGCTGCAGAATCTGCGGCTTGCCGTAGACCAGGAACGACGCGCGGGTCGGCGTCCCGCCGGCGACGGCGGGAAGTTCCGCGCAGCGGAGCGGCGCGCTCACCGTCGGCCTCCGCGCTTCGCCGCGCCGCCGCCCGGCGTCTCGTCCGCGTCGGGGGCCTCGAACGGCGCGTCGTTCAGAATCCCCTCGCAGAGCGCGTCGAGGCCGGGGAAGCGGCCAGGCGCCAGCTCGGCGAGGTCGTCGATCGCCAGGCCCGCGGCCTCCCAGCCGGCGACGTCGAGCGGTTCGAACGGAATCGACTTCCGGAAGTAGAGCGTGTAGGCGTAGCGCAGCAGCAACTCGTGGTCGGGGCGGAACGACGCGGGATCCTCGAGCAGGGCGTCGAGCGCGGCGAAGTACGAGGCGGGGTCGGCGGCGGTCAGCACGATCCCCGGCTTCTCGTAGTGCACGCCGGTGCCGGGGGTCAGGACCGGCAGCCCCGCGGCCGCCATCTCCAGCCCGACCGACGACGTGTAGACGAGGCCGAGGTCGATCAGGCCGTAGAGCGTGCGCGTGCTCACGTTGTCGTCGGGGTCCACGATCCGGACGTTCGGCGGGAGCGGATCGAGGGCGCGGCGCAGCGCGGCGGCGGCGCTCCAGCGCCCCGGCGTGCGCTCGATGAACCGCCGCTCGGCGGGGTGCGTCTTGACGATCACCAGCGTGCGCGGGTCGCGGGCGGCGCGGGCGACGGCGCCCGTCAGCCACTCGAACATGTTCGGGAAGGCGCCGGCGGCGCGCGGGCGCGCGGCGTCGTAGGCGACGTTGGTGAAGACGCCGACGCGGCGCCGCCATCCGTCGAACGAAACGTCGAGGCGCGCGGCGAAGGCGGCGGCGTCGCGGTCGAGGCGATCGAAGTACTGGTAGAAGTCGGCGCGGTTGTCTTCGCGCGAGCCGAGGTACTCCTCGATGCGCCGCCGCCGCGCCGCGTTCAGCGGCCGGTCGGCCCAGCGCGGCCAGATGTCGTCGCAGTCGAACGCGCGCGGCTCGTCGCTGCGGCAGAGCAGCGTGCCGCGGCGCCAGCCGCCGGAGTAGCTCGCGTACGGCACGTTCATCGCGCGGGCGACGGCGTGCCACGGCCCCCACGACGAGTAGATGCCGTGCGACGAGAAGACCTTCGACGGGGCGAGCCGGCGGTACAGCGCGCGCGCCGCGAGCGCCCAGATCGTCGCCGCGGCGAGATACTCCCGCGCCTTGGCGACGACCGCGGGGTCGTCGGCCTCGAACGCGCCGGCGCGGAAGTAGCGGAGCGTGGAGGCGAAGACGAAGTCGCCGAGCGCGGCGCCGCCGAGACGCGCCGCGAACAGCGCTTCCGGCGGACAGGCGGCCGCGCGCTCCCGCGCGGCGCGCGCCTCGTCCGGATCGACGAGTTCCGAGAGCCGCACGAAGCGGTGGCCGAAGGCGCGGAGCGCGTCGGCGCCGTGGGCCGCGCAGCCGCGGCACATCTCCGCCGGATCGTTGTCGTGCGTGCGCGCGTCGCAGGCCGGCAGTCCGTCGCAGAGCGCGAACAGGACGTCGGCGCCGCGCAGCCGCAGCGCGTGTCCGATCAACCCCTCGCGGGCGAGGAAGAGGTCGCTCGCGCCGACGAGCAGCGGCACGACGATCCGCCGGCGCCGCGGCGGCGGCCCGGCGATCGGGCGCGGCGGCTGCGCGGCGAGTCGCTCGAACTCGCCGCGCCACCCTCCGGGGCCGGGGGGACGGAAGGCGGGGCGCGTGGTCTTGGACAGGTCGGTCATCGGGCGGAACGGTTCCTCGCGAGGCGGCGCGGCGCGCCGACCTCGGTTCGGCAAGTGCAAATCGCGGGCCAGCGCGGCGGGGGCACGGCCCCGGCGCGCCGGGGTATTATCGACCGCCGCGGCCGCCTCAGTCGCCCCTGCGCCGGACGCTCCGCCCCACCGACCCGCGGCGGCCCGCCCGCGGCCGCGGCGCCCGTCAATCCGTTGACGGCCGGCGGCCACGAAATGCCGCGCCCGCGGCGGCGGGAAAGCCCGGCGGGCTTCGCCGACGAGGCCGGGACGCGGAAGTTCGTCCGTCGGCGACGCCATTGGTGGCGACACCGGTGATAGGATGACCGGGCCGCCGGCGGCTCTCCCGGAGCGGGATGGTCGCCGCGCCCCGGGGGAGGGGCGTTCCCGCGGCGGGGGAAGAGAACGTCAAGTGGGGATGAGCGCGGGATCGGCGAGAGAGAAGGCGGACGGCGTGCGGCCGCGGAGCGGGACGGCGGCGGAAGCGCCGCCCGCGCGTTCGGGCGCGGCGCGCGCGGCGCGGACTCCGGCCGCCGACGCGGCACAGACTCCCGCCGCCGGAGCGGCGCGGATTCCCGGCGCCGACGCGGCGCTCCGCGTCCAGATCATCGGCTGGGACAACGGCGTGGGCCTCGCGCGGGACATGCGCCTCCTGGCCGGGGCGCTCGCCGACGCCGGCGCGCGGGTCTCGATCCTCGCGGTTCCCGGCGACCGCGTCGGCCGGCGCGACCGCGCGCCGCTGGTCTGGTTCCATCGCGCGCGCGACCGCGCGCGGGCCGTCGCCGCGGGCGGGCCGGCGTTCGACGTCAACGTCATGATCGAGCGGATCCGGCCGCGGTTCCTCCGCGCGGCGCGCGTCAACGTGCTGCTGCCGAACCCCGAGTGGTTCAAGGAGTGCGACGCCGAGCATTACTCCGAGATCGACGCGGCGCTGGTCAAGACGCGGCACGCCGAGCTCGCGTTCCGCCCGCTCGGCAAGCCGGTTCGCCGCCTCGGCTTCACCAGCGACGACCGCCTGGAGGAGGGCGTCCCGCGCGAGCGGGCGTTCTTCCATCTCGCGGGGAACAGCGAAGCGAAGGGAACCGCCGCGCTGCTGGAGGCGTGGCACGCGCATCCCGAGTGGCCGCGGCTCACCGTCGTGCAGAACCCCGCGAAGGCGAAGGGGCGCGCGACGGCGCGGAACGTCGAGCAGATCGTCGCCTACCTCCCGGACGACGAGTTGCGGCGGCTCCAGAACCGCCACGCCTTCCACGTCTGCCCCTCGGAGACGGAGGGGTTCGGGCACTACATCGTCGAGGCGATGAGCGTCGGGGCGACGACGATCACGGTGGACGCGCCGCCGATGAGCGAGCTGGTCACGGAGCTTCGCGGGATCCTGATCCCCTGCTCCGGCACGGGACGGCAGCGGCTCGCGACGACCTACCGCGTGGACGCCGCGGGCATCGCCTCGGGGGTGGAACGAGCCCTCGCGTGGGACGAAGGCGCGCGCCGCGTCGTCGGCCGCCGCGCGCGCGCCTGGTTCGAGGAGAACGACCGCGCCTTCCGCGCCCGCGCCGCCGACGTGCTCCGCGAGGTCGTTCGCGCGGCGCGGGGCTGAAGGCGCGGCCGTCTCCGGCGCGCGGTCGGGCGCGTCGCCGCGCGCACGACGTCGGTCGAGGCCGCGCGAAACGGCGCGCGGTCAGGGCCCCTCGCCGCCGCAGGCCGCGTTCACGGCGGTCACGCGGTAGAAGTAGGTCGCGCCGTCGTTCGAGCCGACGTCGGTGAACTGCACGTTGGCGAGGCTCTTGTCCATGTCCACGACGTTCGCGGCGAGGAGCGTCCACGGCCCTTGCGGCGCGGCGGCGCGGTAGATGTTGTAGCCGCCCACCGACGTCGGCTGGTTCGGGTCCTGGACGTTGAGCGTGACGTTGTTGTTGGCGTCGCGGACGCTGCCGTAGACGTAGACCGGCTGCGTCGGCGCGACGCAGGCGGCGAAGGTCGCGTAGAGCGTGTAGGGGGACGTCGCGCTGTAGGACAGGCCGGAGCCGACGACCTTGAGGTACCAGTCGCCGCCCTGCGCGGTCGTGCGGGAGACGCTTTCCACGGCGTCGTCCGCGGCGACGGAGGCCGCGGCCATGTTGCCGGCGGCGTCGTAGAGGAAGAGGTCGTAGTTCGCGCCGGTCGGCGGGGCCATCGTCGCCTGGATCGTGCCGCCGGACGGCGCGGTCACCTTGAACCAGTCGACGTCGGCGGTGTCGCAGATCATCGGCTGCCGGACCGCCGAGAACGGGAGCGGCCAGGCGGAGGCCTGCTCGTTGTTCCGCTCGAACGGGTCGAAGCACTCTCCCGTGTTGTGGACGACGTAGACGCCGTCCGACCACGTCGCCGCCACGGCGTAGCCGTCCGCGACGCCGATGCCCATCACGCCGTTGGTCGTCGTGGAGAACACCCCGATCTGCGCCGGGGCGTACGGATCCTGCAGGTCGTCCACGTACAAACCGCCCGTCGCGCCGATGTAGGCGCGGCGCGAGGACAGCGCGATCGAATACGACGTCCTCGGCGCCGTGTCCTGCCCCGCCCACGTCGGGGCGTCGGGATTGCGCACGTCCAGCACCGTCAGTCCCGCCGCGTCGTCCACGACGTAGGCCACGTCGCCGGCGACGGCGATGTCCTTGACCGCGTGGGGCATCGGGTAGAGGCCGCGCACGACCGGCGCCGCGGGCGCGCCGACGTCGAGGATCTGGAACGCGTCGGCGCCGCCGAGGAAGACGCGGTCGCCGTAGACCTGGACGTGGTTGGCGGTGTCCCGCGTCGTCGCCGTCGCGACCTTCTTCGGCGCCGAGGGCGTGGAGATGTCCACGATGTCCACCGAGGCGGAGTTGTTGACGAGATAGGCGTAGTTGCCGGCGACGGCCACGTCTGCCGGCGAGCTCATGCCGTTGTACTGCCCGACCACGGCGGGCGTCGTCGTCGTGGCGTCGATCACGGAGAGCGGGCCGCCGAGGACGTAGACGTAGCCGTTCTGCATCGCCAGACGGCCGACGTTTCCGCCGGGGAAGAAGGCGCCGCGCACGGTCGCGTGGCGGGGCGACGCGACGTCCAGGAAGACGATGCCGTTCCCGCCGACCGAAAGCGCCGCCGTGTCGCCGTCCAACGCCATGTCGTTCACGAGTTCCGCCGCGGGGTAGAAGGCGCTGCGGACCGGCGCGGCGGGCTTGGACACGTCCACGACCGAAAGCCCGGCGCCCCCGACGGCGTCCACCTTCCCGCCGGCGAGGCAGAGCCCCGTCACCGACCAGTTCAGATAGACCTGCCCGAGCACCTTCAGGTTCGCCGTGTCGGAGACGTCCACGACGACGAGGTTGTAGGCGCCGACGTAGAGCTTCGTCCCGCTGATCAGGACGTCGTAGGCGTAGCCCGTCGTGGTGATGGACGAGACCAGCGTCGGCGCGAGCGGATTGGCGACGTTGTAGAGCGCGACGCCGCCGCCGCTGAGCGCGGCGTAGAGCGTGGAGCCCGACAACGCCAGTCCGGTCGCGTTCCCGGCGATCGGCATCGTCGCCTTCACGACCGGTGCGGTCGGCGTGCTCACGTCCACGACCTTCACGCCGCCGCCGGCGGCGGCGACGTAGACGTAGTTGCCGGAGGCGACGACGTCCTCGGCGTCGATGCCGGCGATGCTCCCCCGCACGGCCGGCGCGGTCGGCGTCGAGATGTCCACGACGTAGAACCCGGTGTAGTCGCCGACGTAGGCGTAGATGCCGACGACCGTCACCGAACGCGCGTTGCCGCCGACGGCGGCGGCGCCGACGCGCGTCGGGGCGGTGGGGTCGTTCATGTCCAGGACGGCCAAGCCGTCGCTCGTCGCGGCGACGTAGGCGTAGCGGCCGCCGGTGTAGAAGATGTCGCGCACCGAGCCGTTGAACTCGGCGAGCGCCGCGACGGAGAGCGACTCCGGCTGCGGCGACTTGAAGACGACGAGCGTCTTGTTGAAGCCGGCCAGCGTGTAGCCGCCGGCGTAGGCGACCGCGCGCCAGACCGGCGCGCCGAACGCGACGTGCGCCGAGTAGTCGATGTTCGTGTGCGCCGCGGCGACGTTCGCCGTCAGCAGCGCGAGACCGATCGCCAGCAGGCGGAGCCCCTTCGGGCCGACGTGACGGTTCATTGCCCCCTCCCCGAGAAAAACGTGGGTCCGCGGCGTCCGCGCGGCAACATTCGCGGCGCGCCGGCGGCGGTCGTCCGACCGCAAGTACGCGGCGCGCCCCGTCGCGCGCCCCTCTCCATGAGTTCGCGGCGCGCGCCGCCGCGGGCCGTATTCGTTTCGGCGGCGCCGCGTTCGTCCGGACGCGCGGCGCCGCCGAGGAAGATCGCCGCGGTCAGGGCCCCTCGGCGCCGCAGGCCGCGTTCACCGCGGTCACGCGGTAGAAGTAGGTCGTGCCGTTGTTCGAGCCGACGTCGGTGTACTGCACGTTGGCGAGGCTCTTGTCCATGTCCACGACGTTCGCGGCGAGGAGCGTCCACGGCCCCTGGGGCGCGGTCGCGCGGTAGATGTTGTAGCCGCCGACCGATGTCGGCTGGTTCGGGTCCTGGACGTTCAGCGTGACGTTGTTGTTGACGTCGCGGACGCTGCCGTAGACGTAGACCGGCTGCGTCGGGGCGACGCAGGCGGCGAAGGTCGAGTAGAGCGTGTAGGGGAGCGCGGCGTTGAAGGAGCCGCTCGCCCCGACGACTTTGAGGAACCAGTCGCCGCCCTGCCGGAACGTGTAGGCGACGCCCTCGGTCGCGTCCCCCCCGCCGATGGACCCCGCGACGGGGTTCCCGGCGGCGTCGTAGAGGAACAGGTCGTAGTTCGCGCCGGTCGGCGGGGTCATCGCCGCTTGGATCGTGCCTCCGGACGGCGCGGTCACCTTGAACCAATCGACGTCGTTCGCGTCGCAGATCATCGGCTGGACGATCGCGGGCGCGGCCAGCGGCCACGCCTCGGCCTGGTCGTTGTTCCGCTCGAACGGGTCGTAGCACTCGCCGGCGCTGTGGAAGAGATAGACGCCGTCCGCGGACGTCACGACGAACGCCCAACCGGAGGTCTGGGCGATCCCCGTCGCCTGCCACGCCCCGCCGCTGTTGAACAGGCCGATCGACGCCGGCGCGTACGGATCGTGCACGTCCTCGACGAGCGCGCCGGCGAAGGTGGCGACGTAGGCCCGGGTTCCGGAAAGCGCGACCCCGTAGGATGTGCCGGCGGCGGCGTCGAACGACAACCACTGCGGCGCGCCGGCGTCGCTCACGTCGAGCAGCGTCAGGCCCCCGTTCGTCGGGACGTAGGCGACGGTCCCGGACACGGCGACGTCGGCGATCGTGTCGTTCGCGGTGAACTGGCCGCGCAGCGACATCGACGCGGGGACCCGGGCGTCCACGATCTGCAACGTCGTTCCGCCCGCCAGATAGAGGAAGCCGTTGTAGGCCAGGAGATGCTCGACGATGAACGGCGTCGAGAGAACGCCGACGAGGGTCGGCGACGAGGCGACGGAAACGTCGTAGGCCAGGACGACGTTGGGGCTGTAGTTCGCAACGAAGAGGTACTTCCCGGCGATCGCCAGTCCCCGGACGCTGCCCGATCCTGTGGGCAGCGTCTTCACGGTCGCGGGAGGCGTGGCGGTCGCGTCCACGACGTACACCGTGCCGCCGCTCCCGACGTACGCGTAGCCGTCCTTGAGCCGCAAGCGTCCGTGGCTGCAGGAGCCGAAAGACAGCGCGCCCCGCAGCGCGGGATGCTTGGGGACGGAGATGTCCATGATGATCACGGAGTTCAGGGCGCCGCCGGAGATCGCGGCGATGTCGCCGTCGATCACGATGTCGTTCCCGAGGCGGATCGCGGGGTAGAGGGCGCTCTTGATCGGCGCCGTCGGCGTCGAGACGTCGATGATCGACATGCCGGTCGCGCCGATGATCTCCAGCTTGCTGCCGGCGATGGCGACGCCCTGCCCGGGCGCGTCCAGCACAACTTGGCCGATCAGCCGCGGGCTCGAACTCGTCGACGCATCGACGACGCTCGCGGCGTCGCCGGCGACGAAGACCGTCGTGCCGTTGGCGGCGACGCCGTTCGCCGCCCCTCCGACGGAGAGCGTGGCCGACAGCGTCGGAGCGGTCGGGGTCGAAATGCCGTAGATCGCGAGGCCGCTCGCGCCGATCGCGGCGTAGAGCGCGCTTCCCGAAACCGCCACGCTCTGCGCGGCGCCGGCCGTCGCGACGGTCGCCGCGACCGTCGGCGCGGTCGGCGTCGTCGCGTCCACGACTTTGATCCCGGCGCTGCCGCAGGCGACGTAGACGTAGCTTCCGACGACGGCGACCTTGATGGCGGCGAAGCCGGTCACGCTCCCCTTGAGAGTCGGCGTGGCCGGCGTCGAGACGTCCACGACGTAGAGGCCGGTCGTGGTGCCGACGTAGGCCGTCGAGCCGGTGACGGCCACCGACAAGGCGCTCCCGGTCAACGCCAGCGCGCCGACGCGCGTCGGCGCCGAGGGGGTCGCCAAGTCCACGACGACAAGTCCCGACGCGGTCGTGGCGACGAAGGCGTAGCGGCCGTAGTAGGAGACGTCGTTGATCGGCGTGCCCAGCTCGATCAAGCCCGCCACGGCCGGCGACTCGGGCTTCGTCGAGTTGAAGACCACCAACGTGTTGTTGAACCCCGCCACCGTGTACCCGCGGCTGGATGAGATGGCGTGAAGTGCCGGCGCGCCGAACGCGACGTGCGCGGCGAAGTCGATGTTGGTGTTGGCCGCCGCGCCGCGCCCCGCCGAAAGCGCGAGCCCGAGCGCGAGGAAGCAGACTGCCGCAGACCGGATTCTTCGCGTCATCGACCCCTCGGCAGGAGACGAACGCTCCTGATGAAATCCCTTGGTGAGACTAACGCCGTCCTCGCGTCTAAACGCACCGCCGTGCGGCGTAAACGCCGCGGCCGGACGCCGCCTCGTTTTCGCGCGCGGTCCTTTGGGGCGGTGGCGTCGGCGAAGCCGCCTCGCTAGGCTTCGGCCGTGATCCGGCTCGTCCAAGCCTCGACGCCCGCGCTGATCGAACTCGCGCGCGGCCTCTTCCGCGAGTACCAGCGCGCGATCGGCGTCGATCTCCGCTTCCAGGATTTCGAGCGCGAGTCGGCGACGCTGCCCGGCGCCTACGCGCCTCCGGACGGCCTGCTTCTGCTCGCGTACCTGGACGACGAACTGGCGGGCTGCGGCGCGGTGCGGCCGCTCGGGCCGGGCGTCGCCGAGTTGAAGCGGATGTGGACCCGCCCCGAGCATCGCGGCCGCGGCGTCGCGCGCGCCGTCGCCGAGGCGCTGCTCGAGACGGCGCGCGCCGCGGGCCGGCGCACCGTGCGGCTCGACACGCTGGAGTGGATGACGGCGGCCCGCGCCCTTTACGCGTCGCTCGGTTTCCGCGAGCGCGCGCCGTACTACGACAACCCGCTGCCGGGCGTCGTCTTCATGGAACTCGAATTGGCGCCGGACGACGCGTCGCGCGCGAGGTGACTTGGTCCGCGCCGGACGGAGAAGCCGACGCGGCGCCGCGGATCCGAGGAGGGGGGAATGGCCGGTCGCTTCTGCCAGCAATGCGGCGCCGAACTGCCCGAGGCGATTCACTTCTGCCTGCGCTGCGGCGCGATGCGTCTTGACGACGCGCCGCCGCCGGTCGTTGCGCCGTCGCCGGTCGTCGCGCCGCGACCGGTCGTCGAGCCGCGACCGGTCGTCGAGGCGTCGCCGGTCGTCGCGTCGCCGGAGCGGCCGCGCGTCCTGAGGCGCGGGTCGCGGGTCGCGTTGTTCTTCGGCGTCGCCGCGGCCGCGGCGTTCCTCGGTTGGCTCGCGCTCGGCCACCGAAACGTCGCCGCGGCGAGGACGGGCGCCCCGCCGCGATCCGCGGCGCCGGCCGAGACGGCGGAGCGGGGTCGTAGCGAGCCGCCGCGGACGACGCGGCGCGAGCCGGATCCCGCCCCTGCGCCGCGCGCGCCGGATCCCGATCCTGCGCCGCGCGAGCGGGCTCGCGAAATGGACAGGGCGCAGGAACGTCCCGAGGACGGCGGCGCTGCGCGCCCGATCGTCGCCTCCTCGTACCTGCCCGACTGGCGCGGCTACAGCTTCCGTCCGGAGCTCGCGTTCGACGGCCGCCTCGACACGTCGTGGCAGCCGCAGCGCCCCGGCGTCGGCGCGTGGATCCGCATCGAGTTCCGCCGCCAGGTCGTCGTCGAAGGACTCGACGTCGCCAACGGCTTCCAGCGCGAAGACGCGCTGGGCGATCTCTTCGTGCAGAACGCCCGCGTCGCGCGCGCCCACGTCAAACTCTGCGGCCGCGAGGACGAGCCGATCGCGCTGGCGTTCGATCCCGACCGCCGCGGCTTCAGCCGCTTCACCTTCCCGGCGACGGCGACCGATTGCCTGACGCTCGTCGTGGACGAGATCAGTCCCGGCACGCGCTGGCCGGACGTCGCGATCTCCGAGATCCGCGTTCTCGGCCGCGAATGACCGCGCGCCGCCTCGCGGGAGATCGGCGCCCCGGGCGGGAATCTCGGGGACCGCGGTGACAAGATCGCCGGGGCGAGGCGTCCTTCCGTACATGCAGCCATTCCCGCATGAGAGCGCGACCGCCGTCGCGGACGAAGAGCGCGCCGCCGGCGCCGCGTGGGACGACCCGGCGCGGTGGCGGGCGCTCTTCGCGGCGATCGCCGCGGGACGGCGCGAAGCGTTGGGGGCGCTGTACGACCTCGCCGGCGCGCGTCTCTACGGCCTCGCGCTGTGGCGGACGGGGGACGCCGACGCCGCCGCCGAGGTCGTGCAGGAGACGTTCGTCCGCCTCGCCGAGCGGCGCGCCGATCTCTCCGCGGTGGAGGATCCGCGTCCGTGGCTGCTGCGCGCGGCGCACAACCTCGCCGTGGACGCCGCGCGCCGCCGCAACCGGCGCCGCCGCGGCGAGCCGCTCGACGACCATCCGTACCTCGAGGCGCCGGACGCGCGCCCCGAAGCCGCGCTCGACGCGCGGCGCGTCTCCGCGCTGCTCGGACGGCTCTCGCCCAAGCAGCGCGAGGTGGTCTACCTCCATCACTACGCCGGGATGAGCCACGCCGAGATCGGCCGGGCCCTCGGCGTTCCGACCTTCACGGCGGCGAGCCGGTACCGGCTCGCGCTCGCGGCGCTGCGGCGCCTGTTGGGGATCGAACGATGACCAAACGAACGCGCGACGGAGAAGCCGGCGGACGCGGCGGCGATTCGCGCGACGCGGCAAGGCGCGAAGCCGACTGCGACGAACCGCGCGACGCGGCAAAGCGCGAAGCCGACTGCGAAGGGCCGCGCGACGCGGCGCGGATCCTCGCCTCGTTCGACGCGCCGGACGTTCCCGCGAGTCTTCGCGAGCGCGCGCTGCGCGCGGCGTGCGACGCGCTCGAACGTCCGCCGCGCCGCGACGCGTGGCGCCGGATCTGCGAGAACCGCGTCCTGCGCGCCGCGTGGTGCGCGGCCGCCGCGGCGCTCGTCGTCGCCAACGTCCTCGCCTTGTCCCGCAAAGGGAGCGCGCCGCGGCCGCTCCCCGCTTCCGGCGATCCTTCCGGCGAGCCCGAGTTGCGCGCCGAGCTGACGCTGCCGCGCATCGACAAGGCGTTCCTCGAAGGGGGCGGCGCCGCCGAGCGCGCGCCCGCGGACTCTCCGTCGTCCGTCGTTCCGCGAAAGGAGAAGAACTCATGAGCGCCCGCCTCGCGTCTCCCCGCACTGTCGTTCTCGCCGCGTGCGGCGTCCTCGTCCTCCTGGGCGGCCTTCTCGGGTTCCGCGCGATCGGCGGGCGCGACGCGCGCGTCCGAACCACGAACGCCCGCGCCGCCGGCGAGACCGCGCCCGGCGCGGCCGCGCTTCCCGAGCCGAAGCCGATCGTCGTGGACGAGCTCACGATCCCCTGCTGGAGCTGCCCCGAGGCCGCGGACGCCAAGCTGCAGTTCCGCACCGACCTCGACATGTTCGCGCCGCTCGGAACGGGCAAGGAGAACGCCGCGGTCTGGTTGGCCGCCTTCACGCAGCCGGACGGCCCGCGCGCCGCCGAGGCGGAGGCGATCCTCAAGCGGCGCGTTGACCGCCCCGGCTTGGGGAATGTCCTGCCCGCGGACGATCCGTTCCTCGCCGAGGCCGCGCCGTGGACGGAGCGGGCGACGATGCGGTTCCATCCCGACGTCCGCACGACCGTTTCGGACAAGACGCCCAACCTCCTCCTCGCCCTCACGCTCGGACGGTCGTGGGTCGCGCGCGGCGCCGACGCCGCGCGGTTCGAAGACGCGATGGCCGACTTCCGCCGCGCGGTTCGCCTGGGACGGCTGCTGCGGCAGGACGACGTCGAGATCTCGAACGACATCGTCGGCCTGGCCATCCTGCGGAACGGACTCGAGGGGATCTACGAACGGGCGAAGAAGGAAGGGAAGCTGGACCTCGCGCTCGCCGCGGCGATCGCCGCCGGGGAAGCGCCGTCGCAGCGCTGGCTCTCCGCGGCGCGGATGACGACCATCTTCTCGGCCGCGGAAGCCTCGAGGCAAGGCGTTCCGCTTTCCCGCAAGCGGGCCGACGAGATCCGCAAGATCGCGCTCTCCGACGGCGATCGGCGCTTCCGGCTCCTCGCCTGCAGCGCCTTGGCCCTGCCGCCGGCGCCGTCTTCTTCCGAACAATCGGCCGCGGCGCTCGCCGCGCTGCGGACGCTCGCGCACGACCACGATCCGTTCGTCGCCGCGCGGGCGGCGCTCGTCCTCGCCGACGTGTCGGCGCGCGCCGAGCGCGCTCCCGCGACCGGTCGCCGCTGAGCCCGCGCGCGCCGCGTTCCGGTTCCCGGTCCCGGTGTTCTACACTGGGGCCGGGGATCGAAGGGGACGCGGATGATCGTGGAGCTGGAGAAGGGGACGATTCGGGAGCTGTTCCGCCGCAGCGTCGCGCTCTACGGCAAGCTCCCCGCGCTGGCGCTCGTCGGGCAAAAGCCGGAGAGCTTCTTCCGCGTGGACGAACGGGTCCGCGCGCTCGCCGCGGACCTCGCCGCGCGCGGCGTCGGCAAGGGGGACCGCGTCGCGCTGCTGGGCGAGAACAGCCCGAACTGGGTCGTCGCCTACCTGGCGATCATGCACCTCGGCGCCGTCGCCGTGCCGATCCTCCCCGGCTTCGCCGAGACCGACGCGCGGCACATCCTGCGCCACTCCGAAGCCTGCGCCCTCTTCGTCAGCGACAAGCAGCGGGTCAAGATCGAGGACGCGCGCGGCGCGGTCGTGCCGAACGTCTACTCGCTGGAGACGCTGACCTGCCCCGAGCCGGCCTCGCCGCGGCGCTCGCTGCTGGCGAAGACGCTCCGCCTCGTGCGCGGCGAGCCGAAGCGTCCGCCGCGGGTCGAGGATCCGCGCGGGCCGGACGAGGACGATCTCGCGGCGATCATCTACACCTCGGGGACCACCGGAAACTCGAAGGGGGTGATGCTGACCCACCGCAACATCGTCTTCGACGCGGTGCACAGCATCGAGCGCTTCCCGATCGACTCCGGCGACCGCTTCCTGTCGATCCTGCCGCTCGCCCATCTCTTCGAGGCGACCGGCGGGATGCTCTGCCCGCTCGCCGTCGGCGCGTCGATCCACTACCTCCAAGGGCTGCCGACGCCGCAGAAGCTGCTCGGCGCGATGGCGGAGTGCCGGCCGACGGCGCTGCTGATGGTCCCGCTGGTGATCGAGAAGATCTTCCGCAAGCGGGTCCTGCCGCCGCTGCAGGCGAACGCCGTGGTGCGCGGCCTCTACCGCCTCGGGCCGACGCGCCGCGCGCTCCACTGGGTCGCGGGGCGGAAGCTGATGTCGGCGTTCGGCGGCTCGCTCCGCTTCCTGATGGTCGGCGGCGCCGCGCTCAACGAGGAGACCGAGACGTTCCTGCGCGACGCGGGAATCGTCTACTCCACCGGCTACGGGATGACCGAGACGGCGCCGATCCTGACGATCAACCCGTTCGGCAAAGTGCGGCTCGGCTCGTGCGGCAAGCCGATCCCCGGGATCGAGCTGCGGATCGACGCGCCCGATCCGGCGACCGGCGTCGGCGAGATCGTCGTGCGCGGCGCGAACGTGATGGGCGGCTACTACAAGAACCCCGAGGCGACCGCGGAGGCGTTCCTCACGGGCGGCTGGCTGCGCACCGGCGACCTCGGCCGCTTCGACGAGGACGGCTACCTCTACATCAAGGGGCGCTCGAAGAACGTCGTCGTCGGGCCGTCGGGGGAGAACATCTACCCCGAGGTCGTCGAGCAGCAGCTCCTCGCCTCGCCGTACGTGCAGGAGGTCGTCGTCCTGCCGGTCGAGGGGAAGCTGGTCGCGAAGGTCTACCTCGACTACGACGTGCTCGACCAGGAGTTCGCCCGCGGCAAGCTCGACCCGGCCGAGGCGGGGAAGCTGACGGAGCGGGTGCTGGAGCAGATCCGCGTCGAGGCCAACGCCGCGCTCCCCTCCTTCTCCCGCGTGCAGCAAATCGTCGAGCACCCGCAGCCGTTCGAGAAGACGCCGACCTCGAAGGTCAAGCGGCACCTCTACACGACGCCGGGCGCCCCGCTCGGGCGGTGAAGCCGCGCTCGCGGCCTCCGCGGGGCCGTGCGGCGCCGAATTCGAAAAACACAATCGGCGGTGTTGACGCGCCGGCGCCACCGCTATATCTTGCGGCTCGCGCTGGCGCCTGAGCCCCTTCAGGCCGAAGAGGGAACCCGGTGGGAATCCGGGGCTGCCCCGCAGCGGTAAGCGAGAACGAACCCCGCCATACGCACTGGCCGCGCCCGCGGCCGGGAAGCGGCGGGCAGTAGGACAGCGGCCGTCAGGCCGCCGCGCTCGCGAGCCCGAAGACCTGCCTGCGCCCGCCGGCGAAGCCGGACGGTTCGACCGACATGCCTCGCGGGAGGGCAGGTAAGGTCCAGGCGCCGCCGCGTCGTCGGCGACGCCGCGGCCCGTCCTTCGTCCATGCCCCGCGAACGGAGGAACGGCGCATGGCAGACGAGACGACCCCCCAAAGCGACGACCGGCGCGCGCCGGCGGTGTTCGAGAGCATCGCGAAGCGCGACGGCCGCGTCGTGCCGTTCGACGCGGAGCGGATCAGCGCGGCGATCGCCAAGGCGGGGGCGGCGACCGGCGAGTACGACGCCGACGAGGCGCGGCGGCTCTGCCGGCGCGTCCTCGCCATCTGCGGGGCGACGATCGACGGCACGCCGACCGTCGAGGGGATCCAGGACATCGTCGAGGAGGTGCTGCTGGCCAGCCCGCACCGCCGGGCGGCGCGCGCCTACGTCGTCTACCGCGAGCAGCACCGCTCGCTGCGCGCCGTCTCGGACGCGGCGAGCGTCGCGCTCGTGGACGGCTACCTCGACCGCCGCGACTGGAAGGTCGCCGAAAACGCGAACATGGGGTTCAGCCTGCAGGGGCTGAACAACTACGTCGCCAGCCACGTCAGCTCGACCTACTGGCTCGAGCGGCTCTATCCGGCGGAGGTCCGCCGCGCGCACCTCGACGGCGACCTGCACATCCACGACCTCAACCTGCTCGCCGTCTACTGCGTCGGCTGGGACCTCGGCGACCTGCTGACGCAGGGGTTCCAAGGGGCGCCCGGCAAGGCGCAGAGCGGGCCGGCGCGCCACTTCCGCACCGCCCTCGGGCAGATCGCGAACTTCTTCTACACGCTGCAGGGCGAGGCCGCGGGGGCGCAGGCCTTCTCCAGCGTGGACACCTACCTCGCGCCGTTCATCCGCCGCGACGGCCTCGGCTACGAGGAGGTGCGGCAGGCGCTGCAGGAGTTCGTCTTCAACCTCAACGTGCCGACGCGCGTCGGCTTCCAGACGCCGTTCACCAACATCACGCTCGACCTCGACGTGCCGGAGACGCTGCGGCGCGAGCCGGTGATCGTCGGCGGCGAGCGGCTCGAGGAGACGTACGGCGAGTTCCAGGCGGAGATGGACCTCTTCAACCGCGCCTTCCTCGAGGTGATGTCCGGCGGGGACGCGAAGGGGCGGGTCTTCACCTTCCCGATCCCGACCTACAACATCACCCGCGGCTTCGACTACGACGACCCGCGGCTCGCGCCGCTCTGGGCGGCGACCGCCCGCTACGGCCTGCCGTACTTCGCCAACTTCGTCAATTCCGACCTCTCCCCGGAGGACGCGCGGAGCATGTGCTGCCGGCTGCGGCTCGACACGCGCCGCCTCGACCGGCGCGGCGGCGGCCTCTTCGGCGCCAACCCGCTGACCGGCTCGATCGGCGTCGTCACGCTCAACCTGCCGCGCCTCGGCTTCCTCGCGAAGGACGAGGACGAGTTCCTCGCCCGGCTCGACCGGCTGATGGACGTCGCGCGCGACAGCCTCGTCATCAAGCGCAAGGTGCTCGAGCGCTACACCGAGGACGGCCTCTATCCGTACGTGCGCCACTACCTGCGCGGCATCCGCGAGCGCCACGGCCGCTACTGGCACAACCACTTCTCGACGATCGGCATCGTCGGGATGAACGAGGCGGCGGAGAACCTGCTCGGCCGCGGGCTGGCCGACCCGCGCGGCCGCGCCTTCGGGCTGCGCGTCCTCGACCACATGCGCGAGCGGCTGGTGCGGTACCAGGAGGAGACCGACACCTTCTTCAACCTCGAGGCGACGCCGGCGGAAGGGACGAGCTACCGTCTCGCGCGGATCGACAAGAGGCGCTTCCCCGAGCTGCGCTGCGCCGACGAGGAGGCCTGGCGCGCCGGGGGCGACCCGTTCTACACCAACTCCTCGCAGCTCCCGGTGGACGCCGAGGAGGACGTCTTCGCGCTGCTCGACCACCAGGACGAGTTCCAGGCGAAGTACACCGGCGGGACGGTGCAGCACGTCTTCGTCGGCGAGCGGATCGACGACCCGCGCGCGGTGAAGGAGTTCGTGCGCGCCGTCTGCGGCCGCTACCGTCTGCCGTACTTCACCCTCACGCCGACCTTCTCGATCTGCCCCGAGCACGGCTACGTCGCGGGGGAGCATCCGACCTGCCCGAAGTGCGGCGCGGCGGCGGAGGTCTACTCGCGGATCGTCGGCTACCTGCGGCCGGTGCAGCAGTGGAACCCCGGCAAGCGGGCGGAGTTCGCGGCGCGCCGCACGACGACCGTCGCCGCGATCGCCGCGGCGCCGCCCCGCGCGGAGCGCGCCGAAAGCCGCGCCTCGGCGGCGGCGACGCGTGCGGGGCGATGATCCTCGGCGGGGTGCGCCCCTGCTCGTTCATCGACTACCCCGGCCGCCTGGCCGCGGTCGCCTTCGCGCAGGGGTGCAACCTCCGCTGCCGCTACTGCCACAACCCGGCGCTCGTCGCGCCGCGCGCCGCGGCGCCGGCGGACGCGCCGACCGACGAGGAGACGCTGCGCCTCCTCGCGCGTCGGCGCGGCGCGCTCGGCGGGCTCGTCGTGAGCGGCGGCGAGCCGACGCTGCAGGACGGCCTCGCCTCGTTCCTCGAACAGGCGAAGGGCCTCGGCTTCGCGGTGAAGCTCGACACGAACGGAACCCGCCCCGACGTCGTCGAACGGCTGCTGGCGCGCGGGCTCGTCGATCACCTCGCGGTGGACGTCAAGGCGACGCCGGAGGACGCGGCGTGGCTCTGCGGCTCGGCCGACCAGCCGCGGAACGCGCGCCGCTGCCTCGAGCTGGCCCGCGACGCGGGGATCGCCGGCGAGGCCCGCACGACCGTCGTCGCGCCGCTCCACGACGCGGCGCGGCTCGAGGCGCTGGCCGAGTTCGCCGCCCCGGCGGAACGCTGGTTCCTGCAGCGCTTCCGCCCCGGCGGGCATCTCGACCAAGACGCGGAGCTGCGCCCGCCCGACGACGCGACGCTGGAACGCGTCGTCGCCTTCGCCGGCCGGCGCGGCCTCGAGACGCGGATCCGGTGACGCACCGGTCCGCGGCGCGGCCTCGAGGCGCGGATCCGGTGACGCCTCCGCCCGCGGCGCGCCGATCGGCCGAGGCGGCGAGTCGCCACGTCGCCGCGGGCGCGCTGACGCGGAGCCGCGCGCGGGGCATACTCGTCCTCCCCACCCCCGGGAAGAGCCGATGAACCTTCTACGGATCGCCGCCCTCATGGGAGCCGCGCTGGCCGGAACGATGGTCGCCCACGCCGACAGCAACGCCCCCGCCGCCCCGGCCGCGCCCGACGCGGACCCCTACGTTTGGCTGGAAGACGTCACGGGCGCCAAGCCGCTCGAGTGGGTCCACGCCCGCAACGCCGAGTCGGCCAAGGAACTCGCCCAAGGCGCCGACTATCAGGCGCTGGAGGACGGGATCCTCAAGATCCTCGATTCGAACGCCAAGATTCCGATGATCGAAAAGGAAGGGCGCTTCTTCTACAACCTCTGGCGCGACGCGGCGCATCCGCGCGGCCTCTGGCGGCGCACGACGCTCGAGGAGTACCGCAAGGCCGAGCCGAAGTGGGAGACGGTGCTCGACGTGGACGCCCTCGGCGCCGCGGAGAAGGTCGGCTGGGTCTTCCACGGCGCGACCTTCCTGAAGCCCGAGCATCGGCTCTGCCTCGTCCATCTCTCGCGCGGCGGCTCCGACGCCGAGGTCGTGCGCGAGTTCGACGTCGAGACGAAGACGTTCGTCGAGGGCGGCTTCGCGCTTCCCGAGGCGAAGAGCCAGGTCTCGTGGATCGACAAGGACACGGTCTTCGTCGGGACCGACTTCGGCCCCGGCTCGCTGACCACCTCCGGCTATCCGCGCGTCGCCAAGATCTGGAAGCGCGGAACGCCCCTCGCCGCGGCCAAGACGGTCTACGAGGGGAAGCCGTCCGACATGGACATCTCCGCCTTCCACGACCAGACGAAGGGGTTCGAGCGGGACCTCGTCGTCCGCACGCCGGCCTTCTACGTCTCCGAGACGTTCCTGCTGGGGAAGGACGGGAAGCTGCGCAAGATCGACCTCCCCGACGACGCCGAGCGGAGCGTCTTCCGCGAGTGGATGCTGATCCAGCCGCGCACGCCCTGGACCGTCGCCGGCAAGACCTATCCCGCCGGCTCGCTGCTCGCGACGCGGTTCGACGACTACATGGCCGGCAAGCGGGAGATCACGACCCTCTTCGCGCCGACCAAGACGACCTCGCTGGTCGAGTTCGACTGGACGCGCCGCAACCTGATCGTCAAGGTCCTCGACGACGTCAAGACGCGGCTCTTCGTCATGACGCCCGGAACCTGGACGCGCCGCCCGCTCGAAGGGGCGCCGGCGATCGGCTCCGCTTCGGTGACCGCGGTGGACGCCGACGAGAGCGACGACTACTTCATGTTCGTCACCGACTTCCTCACGCCGACGACGCTGCGGCTCGGCGCGGTGGGGAAGGCGCCCGAGACGCTCAAGTCGTCGCCGGCGTTCTTCGACGCCTCCGGCCTCGAGGTCGCGCAGCACTTCGCGGTCTCCAAGGACGGGACGCGCGTGCCGTACTTCCAGGTGTCGCGCAAGGGGCTGAAGCTCGACGGGACGAACCCGACGCTGATGACCGGCTACGGCGGCTTCGAGGTCTCGCTGCTGCCGCGCTACGACGCGACGGCGGGCTACGCCTGGATGAGCCGCGGCGGCGTCTACGTCGTCGCCAACATCCGCGGCGGCGGCGAGTACGGGCCGCAATGGCACCAGGCCGCGCTGACCAAGAACCGCCTGCGCGCCTACGAGGACTTCGCCGCGGTGGCGGAGGACCTCGCCGCGCGCAAGGTGACCTCGCCGAAGCACCTCGGCATCGAGGGAGGCAGCAACGGCGGGCTGCTCGTCGGCAACATGCTCGTCCTCTACCCGAAGCTGCTCGGCGCGGTCGTCTGCCAGGTGCCGCTGCTCGACATGAAGCGGTACTCGCACCTGCTCGCCGGCGCGTCGTGGATGGCCGAGTACGGCGATCCCGACAAGCCGGAGGAGTGGGCGTTCATCAAGACGTTCTCGCCGTACCAGAACGTGCGGAAGGGCGAGACCTACCCGCCGACGTTCTTCATGACGACGACGCGCGACGACCGCGTCCACCCCGGCCACGCGCGCAAGATGATGGCCAAGATGCGCGACATGGGGTACGACGTGCGCTACTTCGAGAACACGGAAGGCGGCCACGGCGCGGGCGCCGACAACCGCCAGGCGGCGCGCTTCCGCGCCCTCGAATACGAATTCCTCTGGAAAACCATCCGCTAAATCGTACGGGAGGCTGGCGCGCTCCGACGATCGTTCGCCCCGCGCCGGCCTCCTCCGCGCCTGCCTCCCGACGTGATGCCCGCGAACCCTTGCCTTTCGTCGTAGGGGAGGCTGGCGTGCCCCGACGGTCGTCGGAGAGTTCAAGAAACCACCGCGCCTGCCTCCCGACGTGATACCCGCGAACCCTTGCCTTTCGTTTTCAAAGGCAATCGTGCGCGGTGTCCACGTCGGGCGGCAGGCGCGGTGGGGACGCCGTTGTTTCGACGATGATCGTGGCGCGCCAGCCGCCCCTACACGTCCCGATCGTCGTCCCGTGCGTTGTCCCGATGGTCGTCCCGTGCGTCGCCCCGATCGTCGTCCCGTGCGTCGTTGCGATCGTCGTCGTGATTGTCGCCGCCCCGCGGACGGCGCGGAGATCTCACGGTTGGCGTGCGGCGGCCGCATGCGAGAATGAGCGGCGGCGGGCCCGGACGGACCGGGGCGCCGAGGGGGTCGGGATGCCGCTTCTGCCGCCGCGCTTCTTGTTCCTGTCGATCAACAAGGCCTGCAACCTCCGCTGCGGGCACTGCTCCTAT
>JAJFTU010000190.1 GCA_021372775.1 bacterium
GGCCGGCCCGGGGCGGCCGCCGCGCCGGGACTGATCCGCCGCGGCCTCGCCAACCTGCCCTGCCTCTTCGACGACAAGCTGCGCCTGCTCGACCTCGGCGACGTGACGACCGTCGGCGGGGACCTCGAGGGGGCGCACGAAGGGCTGGCCCGCCTCGTCGCCGAGGTCGTCGCGGCCGGCTGCTTCCCGATCGTGCTCGGCGGCGGACACGACGTCGCGCTGGCCCACTTCGAGGGGCTGCGCCGCGGCCTCGGCGTTCCGCCGCGGATCGTCAACTTCGACGCGCATCTCGATCTGCGCCCCTACGACGCCGCCGTGGGGGTCCATTCCGGCAACTCGTTTTCGCGCGCCGCCGCGCGCTGCAAGGAACGGGGCGAGCCGTTCCGCTACCACGTGATCGGCGTGCAGCAGTCGGCGAACACCCGCAGCCTCTTCCGCGTCGCGGAGGAGCTGGGGGCTGAGTGGTTCATGGCCCGCGACGTCGAGGGGGACGGAGCGGCGGCGGTCGCGGAGCGGATCGACGGCTGGGGAGCGGACGAGGCGCCGATCCAAGCCACGCTCTGCTGCGACGTCCTGGGCGCGGCGCACGCGCCGGGCGTCAGCGCGCCGCAGCCGTTCGGCCTCGCGCCGGAGACGGTCCTCGAGGCGATGCGCCGCCTGGCGCGCGGCGGACGGGCCGCGGGGCTCGACGTCGCCGAGGTCTCGCCGCGGTTCGACGAGGACAACCGCACGGCGAAGCTGGCCGCGGTCTTGATCTACGCCTGGGTCAACGCGCTCGCCGGCGTCGGCTTCGAGCCGCGCTGAGCGGCGCTTCGCGCGGCGGCGCCGAGGCCCGCGGCGCGGCCGGTGCTCCAGGCCCACTGGAAGTTGTGGCCGCCGATCGGCCCGACCGCGTCGAGGACCTCGCCGCAGAAGAAGAGCCCGCGGCGGAGGCGGCTCTCCATCGTGCGCGGATCGACCTCGCCGAGATCGACGCCGCCGCCGGTCGCCTCGGCCTTCGCGTATCCCTCGTCGCCGGTCCACGGAAGGCGATAGCGCACGAGGCTCTCGACGAGCCGCAGCCGGTTCTCGCGCGGCAGACGCGTCGCCGGCAGGCCGTCCGGCAGCCCCGCCTCGCGGCAGAGCGTCTCGGCGAGACGCGCCGGCAGCCGCCGCGCGACGATCGTCTCGACCGCGCCGCGGCCGCCGCGCAGCTCGTCGTCCCACGCCGCCGCGTCGAGCTCCGTCCAGCGCACGAAGATCGGCTGCCGCTCGCCGCCGGCGAGGCGGCTGCGGACGGCGAGGTGCGAGGCGTCGAGCACGGCCGGGCCGCTGTAGCCGTGGTGCGTGAAGAGGAACCCGCCCGCGAACCGCCGGCTCTTGCGCGGCCCCGGCGCGTCGAGCGCGACCTCGAGCGAGATCCCCGCGAGATGGGCGTGGACCGCGGGACGCGCGAGGAGCGGCGTGAGCGCGGGATAGGGGGCGTGGACCGCGTGCCCCAGACGGCGCGCCGCCTCGAATCCCCAGCCGTCGCTGCCGGTCGAGGGAAACGAGAGGCCGCCGGCGGCGACGATGACCGACGCGGCGGCGATCTCCGCGCCGTCGTCGAGACGCACGGTCCATCGCGCTCCGCTCTCGGACGCCGCGCCGCGGTTCTTCGCCGCGTCGCCGTCCTCGCGCGCTTCGTCGTCCGCCGCGCCCACGCGCTTCTGCGCCGCCTCATCGTCCGCCGCCTCGCCGCGCGGGACGAGGTCGGCGACGCGGGCGCCGCACCTGATCTCGACGCCGCGTTCCCGCGCCGCGGCGAAGAGGCGGTCGCGCACCTCGCGCGCCTTGTTCGAGGCGGGGAACAGCTTGCCGCTCTCCTCCTCGATCCGCAGCGGCAGGCCGAGCTCCCGCTCGAAGAAGGCGCGCTGCTCGTCGAGCGGCCAAGCGCGGAGGATTTTGCGCAGCGTGTTGGGGGAGGAGTCGGTGACGAACCGCTCCGGCGCGGCCGCGGCGGGAAGGACGTTGCAGCGCCCGCCGCCGCTGAGGACGATCTTCCGTCCGCCGTCCGCCGTTCCTTCGAGCAGGACGACCGACGCGCCGCGGCCGGCCGCCCAGACGGCCGCCATCAGCCCCGAGGCGCCCGCCCCGACGACGACGATCGGATGGTTCACCGCGTTGCGCCCCGCACGAAAAACGGCCGACGCGATTCGCCGCGTCGGCCGCTCTTCGGCCGCCGGCGCTCGCCGCCGGCGGGTCCGCGCGCTACGTGCGCGCCGGCGCGCCGAGGCTGGCCAGGAAGTCGGCGTTGCTGTCGAACGCCTGCAGCTTCTTGAGCAGCGCCTCGACGGCGTCGATCTGGTTCATCTGGGAGAGCGCGCGCCGCAGCAGGTGGACCTTCGGCGTCCACTCCCGCAGCAGCTTCTCTTCCTTCCGCGTGCCGGTGAGGTGGATGTCGATGCAGGGGAAGACGCGCTTCTCGAACAGCTTCCGGTCGAGGACGATCTCCGTGTTTCCCGTCCCCTTGAACTCCTGGAAGATGACCTCGTCCATCTTGGAGCCGGTGTCCACGAGGCAGGAGGCGATGATCGTCAGCGAGCCGCCTTCCTCGCAGCGCCGCGCGGCGCCGAAGAAGCGGCGCGGGTTCTCCAGCGTCCGGGAGTCGATGCCGCCGGTGAGGATCTTCCCCGAGCCGCGCTGCTCGACGTTGTAGGCGCGGGCGAGGCGGGTCAGCGAGTCGAGCAGCACGAGGACGTCCTGCCCCGACTCGACCAGCCGCTTCGCGCGCTCCAGCACGATCTCGGCCACGCTGACGTGGTTGCGCGCCAGTTCGTCGGAGCTCGAGGCGATGACCTCGCCGTTCGGCACGCGGCGCCGCCAGTCGGTGACTTCCTCGGGGCGCTCGTCCACGAGGAGGACGATCAGGTGGATTTCCGGATGGTTCGTCCCGACGGCGTAGGCGATCTGCTGCAGCAGCGTCGTCTTTCCGGCCTTCGGCGGCGCGACGACCAAGCAGCGCTGCCCCTTGCCGATCGGCGCGACGAGATCGACCACGCGCGGCTCGATCGGCTCGCGGCCGGTCTCCATCTTGATGACGTCTTCGGGGGAGGTCGCGGTGAGGTCCATGAAGTGCCGCCGCTCGTTCCACTGCTCCGGCGGCAGGCCGTTGATTTCGTCGATCTCGAAGAGGGCCGGCCCGCGGCGCCCAGTCGGCCGCGCCTTCCCCTTGATCTCCACCCCTTCCTCGAGCCGCCGGTCGCGGACGATGTCGGGCGCGACCCAGATGTCGTCGGGACGGGGGAGGTAGTTCGCCTTCTGCGTCCTCAGGAAGCCGTACCCCTCGGGGAGCATCTCCAGCACGCCCCACGCCTCGAGCGGTTCGGCCGAAGACGACGCCTGCGCCTCGCCCGCCGCGGCCTCGGCCGCGCCGTTCTGGCCGTTCGGTCCGCCCGCCGCGCCGGCGCCCGCGGGACGCTGACGGCGGCGACGCCGCTTGAACGTGGACTTCTTTCCGGGGGGGAGGGTGCTTTCTTCTTTCACGATTGGCTTCCTGGCTGTGCCGCGCCGCTGCGGGAAGACCGCCGGCGCTTCACTCGGTTCCGCCGGAACGGCGCGCCGCGCGGGGACGACCCCGACATGGTTCGCCGAAGCGACGATGCAGCTCGCATGGAGCCGAACCCTGCGCTGACCGCCATAGGCTCGTGGGCCCGACGAATGGGCGTCGGGCGCCGTTCTGCGACCGGATTAGACGACCAGCGGGAACATTGCGGACGCGAGAGCGCCCTTTGCCGTTCGCTTGAGATACAGCGAGCAAAGCAAACATTAGCAGACATCCCGCTCCGTTGTCCAGTTCTTCCGTCGCCGCCCGCCGTCGGGGCGGGCCGGGCGGGCCGACGCTCAGCGCGCGCTTCCGGCGCCGTCGGGGGACGGCGTCCGCGGCGCCGGCTGCGCCGGGGCGGCCGGCGCGTTCG
>JAJFTU010000191.1 GCA_021372775.1 bacterium
GAACGTCGGCGGGCTCGTCGGAACGAAGGTCGATCTCGCCGTCTACGTGGACGTCAACCGCAACGGCGTCCTCGACGCGGCGGACTATCCCGTCTTCTCCGTCGTCGTGGCCGACAACGGCGCGGCGGGGCCGAACGTCCCGGTGGACGCGAACGGCGCCGTCGGCGCGGTGAGCGCGCGGCTGCGCTCGTTCACGCCGTACAACTTCCCCTACACCGCCGGCCGCTACGTCGTGCGCGCGACCGACGAGGGAAACGGGACCTTCGCCGACGCGGCGCTGACGATCGTCGCCGCGGCCGAGGCGCAGAGCGTCCAAGGCCAGGTCGCGACCGCGGCCGGCGGCGCCGTCCCCGGCGCGATCGTCACGCTCCTCGGGATCAACGGGAACTGCGCCGGCACGTCCCCCTCGGCGATCGCCGACGCGTCGGGGAACTTCGCGCTGCAGGTCCCGGCGTCGTTCGACTCCTGCGGCCGCCGCCTGCTCCTCGCGTACAAGCCGGGGTACGTCACGCCGCTGTCCGGCCAGCCGCTGCTGACCTTCCGCGGCGGCGACGCCTACGTCGCCCAGACGACGATCGTCGCGGCCGGAAGCGTCAACGTCTCCGGCCACGTCTACTTCCGCGGAACGACGACGCCGATTCCCGGCGCGCTGATGACGGCGAGCGGCAACGCCGCGGGCAAGACGACGTCGGCGATCGCCTTCACCGACTTGAGCGGGGCCTACACGCTGCCGCTCGTTCCCGGGACGTGGAACGTCAGCACCGGCAGCGACGAGCATCTCGCCCTGCACGGCGCCGTGGGGGTCAACGCGCGGAAGAACGTGACCGTCGCCGCGACCGCGATCGCCGGCGTGGACTTCGGCGTCGAGGCGCCGAACACGATCCTCTCCGGCGCGACGACGGACGCCGGCTCTCCGGCCGCCGCCGGCGTCGCGCTGAAGGCGCAGAGCGCCTACTGCAGCGGGAAGTTCTATTCGACCGTCGCGCGCACCGCGGCGGGCGGCGCCTACACCGCCGCCGTCTACGTTCCGGCCTCCTGCGGCGCCGGCCAGACCTCCCTCGCCTACCAGATCGCGCCGGCCGAGCCGGTCTTCGACAAGGTCGTCGCCGTGCGCACCGTGAGCGCGGCCGCCGGCGGCTCCTACGACGCGCCGATCGCCTTCATCGCCCCGACCCGTTCCATCGCCGGCAAGGTCTCCGACGTCCAGGGCGCGGCGGTCGCCGACGTGTGCATGGAAGCGACGAGCGGCACGACCGACGGCTGGTACTTGGCGCGCGCCAAGGTCGGGTGCGACGGCGGCTACGCCTTCCCGGCCCTCGACGGGACGTGGACGCTGCAGCCGGGAACGTCGGTCCGCTCGCCGAACTACTCCTGGGTCACCGAGCAGTCGTTCGACCGCGCCGTGACCGTCTCCGGCGCGAACGTGGACGGCGTCCGCTTCGTCCTCGGCCCGCAGATCCTCGATCCGACGATCGTCGGCGTCGAGGAAAGCGCGGCCAAGGCCGGCGGCCAACTGCTGCTCCGCGTGCAGGGGCTCTACGCGACGACGGACGCGACGATCGACGGAACGACGTACCCCGGCGCCGTGACCGTCTCGCGGCTCGATCAGGGACGGGTCGCCGTCGCCCTGCCGGCCGGGCTGCCCGCCGGAGCGCACCGGATCGCGGTCGTCGATTCCGTGCTCGGCGCCGTCTCCGCGCCGGCCTGCTTCGCGACGACCGCCCCCGCCTACGCGCCGGTCTGCACGATCGGCGGAACCGTCCGCGACGCCGGCGGCGCCGCGCTGGCCAACGCCGCCGTCGTCGTCCTCGACGCGACGGGAAAGTCGCCGCTCTGGGCGACGACGACGGACGCCAACGGCCAGTGGTCGGCGGGGATGCCGCGGAACGCGAGCTACTTCGTGCAGTACCTCGCGCCGCAAGGCGCCGCGCTCTCCTCCGCGGGCGTCGGCCCGGTCGCCTGCGCGACCGGCCTGACGCAGCAGCTCGCCGCGGCCTACAACGTCGTCGGAACGATCGAGAGCAGCGACGGGAAGTCGGTCTCCGGCACCGTGGTCACCGCCGAGGGCGCCGGACAGAGCGTCTCCGCGGTCGTGCCGTGGAGCGACACCGGCTATACGCTGCCGCTGACCGCGGGCACGTGGACGATCAGCTACCAGCCGCCGATCGGCGGCCGCTACCTCGGACCGGCCCCGACGACGATCACGGTCGGCGGGGACACCACTCTTCCCTACGTTCGGATGACCGCGGGGAACCTCGTCGCCGGGCAGGCGACGCGCATGGACGGAAACGCGCGGGCGACGAAGGTTCGGGCGCACCGTCGCTCCGACGACGAGACGGCCGGCGGCACGATCTCCGATTCCTGCACCGGCCGCTTCGCGCTCGCCGTGCCGGCGGGCGAGTACTCGCTCGAACTGATCAACCAGCCCGACGACGGCGCGACGGCGCGCGTCGAATGGGTGAACGCGTCGAACGGCGACGTCGCGGCCGACTTCCCCTTCCCCGCGGCGACCGCCGCGCCGCTGCAGCTCGACGGCTCGAGCCTGCGCGTGACCGGCGACCTGCAGGCCGGGCTGAAGGTCGGCGGCGCCTTCCACTTCTTCGCCGAGAACGTGCCGGCGACCGGCGCGCCGCAGTTCGTCTTCTCGGACGGGCGCGGCGGAGACGTGGTCGCGAACGACCTCGTCGTGGACCGCGCGCGCGGCCTCGGCGCGGGCATCGTCCCGCCGGGCGCGACGAGCGGCCCGGCGTCGTTCAGCGTCGGCGGCGTCGTCTCCGCGCCGGTCCTCGCCGACATCGTCCCCGGCGCCGCGCCGGCTCGCCCGTACACCTTCAGCGGCACGGTCGTGGACGCGGCCAACAACCCCGTCCCGAACACCGTGCTGATCCTGATGGCGCAGGATCCGGCGAACCCCGACTGCAACGCCGATCCGCAGCTCGTCGGGTTCGGCGTCGCCGACGCGTCCGGCAACTTCAGCCTGCCCCACGCCGGCGGCAACCTGATCCTCGCCGGCCTGCCCCCGGTCTCGACCGGCCTCCCGGCCAACTACATCGTCGTGCCGGACGCGACCGGCGACGTCGCGGGCATGCCGTTGACGCTCGACGCCGGCACGACCTACACGATGCGCGTCGTCCAGGGCTCGCCCGCGACGCCGGTCGCCAACGCCCGGGTCCGCCTCGACGGCCTGCTCTTCGACACGCGCCTTTCGGCGGCCGACGGCACGGTCTCGTTCCCGATCTGGGGCGGGCAGAACGTCGTGGTCGTCGGGCCGGCGAAGAGCCGCCTCGCCGCCGCCTCGTTCCAGGTGGACGGGTTCAACGGGGCGTCGCTCGGCGACGTCCCGCTCGCCGCCGGGATCTTCGTCTCCGGCCGCGCGAACGACGCCGACGGCGCGCCGCTCGGCGGGGCGCGCGCCCGCACGCAGCAGGCCGACGGCAACGCCGAATACGGCGAGGCGCCGACGGAGCTCGGCGGGATCTACTCCGTCGCCGCGGCGAGCGGCGCGGCGTTCTACCTCGAGCTCGACCCCCAGCGCGACGATCTCGGCCGCATCCAGGCGCGGCACGACGCCGCCTCGCACGACCTCGTCCTCTACCCCTCCGCGCAGTTCGCGAGGGCCGGCTTCATCGCCGGCCACGTCCGCGCCGCGGAGAACGGCGCGGCGATCTCCGGCCTCGAGCTTTCGGCGATGACCGGAACCGGCCCGTCGTCGTCGAGCGTCGGCTGGGCGCGGAGCTGCGACAACGGCTACTACGCGATGAAGGTCGCGGCCGGGCCGACCATCCTCGGAACTTGGGACCAGAGCGGCGCGCGCGCGCAGACCTGGGCGCCGGGCGTCTTCTGCGACGGCAACGCCCAGCCGGTCCCGGTCGCGCCGGGCGCGACGACCACCGTCGACTTCTCCGTCCCGCTCAACGCGGCGATCGCGGGCAAGACGATGCTCTACCGCAACGCGGCGTCCAACATGCTCGTCTGCGCCACGGGCGGCCCGCTCGAGAACGGCTGCGCGCGCTGCTCCAACGGCCCGACCGGCGACGACGGCGCCTTCTCGATCAGCGTTCCCGCGGGCGCCGGCTACCGCCTCGAAGCCT
>JAJFTU010000192.1 GCA_021372775.1 bacterium
GCGCACGACGCCGCCGGCGTCGCCGCCCTCTCCGCGCAGGTGGACGACGCGATGCGCGTCGTCGACCAGGAACGCGCGCAGGTCGAGGCCGCGGTCCAGGCGCCCGCGATCAAGCGGGCGATCGCGGAGTTCGCCGACGCCGACCGGGCCTACCGCGACTGGCGCGGGCGGTACGAGCCGAGCGTCGTCGCGGTCGTGTCGGCGGGCGGCCAGCCGCCGATCAGCAAGGAAGGGAACGCCGTCTCGACGCGGATCAGCGCGTCGATGGACGCGCTCGACAAGGCGATCCTCGACGAATCGAAGACGATCGCCGAGCGCAACGCCTCGCTCGTCCACTGGGCGGTCTGGTTCGTCGCGCTCGTCCTGGTCCTCGGCGGCGCCGGCCTCGTCCTCTTCGCGCGGCGCCTGACGCGGAGCATCGTCGAGCCGCTCGCCGGCTGTTCCGGCGTGCTGCGCGAACTGTCGCTCGGCCATCTCGACGCGCGCGTCGATTCGACGCGCGCCGACGAACTCGGCGAGAGGGGGCGCACGATGGACCAGTTCGCCGTCGGCCTGCAGCGGTTGGTCGGCGGGATGACGAAGGTCGCGCAGGGGGACCTCGACGCGCGCGTCGCCGCCCACGACGACCGGGACCAAGTGGCGCCGGCGCTCAACGGCACGGTGGACGCCGTGGCCGCGCTGATCGCGGAGATGGAGCGGCTCTCCAAGGCCGCCGTCGAAGGACGTCTGGCGACGCGCGGCGACGCGGCGCGCTTCGAGGGGGCGTACCGCGAAGTCGTGCAGGGAGTCAACGACACGCTGGACGCGGTGATCGGCCCGCTCAACGTCGCGGCCGACTACCTGGACAAGATCGCGAAGGGGGAGATCCCGGCCCCGATCGCGCAGTCGTACAACGGCGACTTCAACACGATCAAGAGCAACCTCAACACCTGCGTCGCGGCGGTCGGCGCCCTCGTCGCCGACGCCGGGACGCTGGCCGAGGCGGCGCGCGCGGGCCGGTTCGAGACGCGGGCCGACGTCTCGCGGCACAACGGGGACTTCCGCGCGATCGTGGACGGCGTCAACGCCACGCTCGACGTCGTCGTGGACAAGGTCTTCTGGTACGAGGCGATCCTCGACGCCGTGCCGTTCCCCGTCTCCGTGACCGACTCCGGCCTGCGCTGGACGTTCGTCAACAAGGCGGCGGAGGAGAAGCTCGGCCGGCGGCGCGCCGAGCTCGCCGGGCAGCCGTGCCGGAAGTGGGGCTCGACGATCTGCGGCACCGAAGCGTGCGGGATCGAACGCCTGAAGCGCGGAATCCCGCGCGCCGAGTTCACGTTCGGCGACCGCAGCTTCCAGATCGACAGCTCGGAGCTGCGCGACCGGCGCGGCGCCGGGATCGGCTTCGTCGAGGTCGTGCAGGACGTCACGGCGCGGGAGAACGTCGCGGCCTTCGAGCGGTTCGAGACGGAGCGGCTGGTGGCGAACCTCGAGCTGCTGGCGCAGGGCGACCTGCGGATCGACCTCGACGTCGCCGCCGGCGACGAGCTGACGCGCGAGGCCCGCGAGAACTTCTGCCGGGCGGCGGAGAGCCTCGGCAAGGTGCGCGACGCGCTGCAGGCGCTGGTCCGCGAGGCGGACGGCGTGGCCCGCGGGATCATGCACGGCCGCCTCGACGACCGCGCCGACGCGGCGAAGGTCTCGGGCGAGTATCGGCGCGTGCTCGACGAGTTCAACCGCGCGCTCGGCTCGATCGTCGGCAACCTCGAGGCGATCCCGACGCCGATCCAGTTCATGGACCGCGACTTCCGCATCCAGTACATCAACGAAGCCGGCGCGCGGCTGCTGGGAAAGAGCAAGAAGCAGCTTCAGGGGACCGGCCTGACCTGCGCCGACCAGTGGAACACGAGCAAGTGCCGCACGGCGGACTGCCCCTGCGCGGAGGCGATGTGCAGCGACGCCGCCTTCGCCTGCGAGAACGACACCACGATCGGCGGGCGGAAGCTGGACATCGCCTGCGTCTCGGCGCCGCTGCGCGACGCGAAGGGGGAGATCGTCGGCTCGTTCGAGTTCGTCACCGACCAGAGCGACGCCAAGGCGGCGGTGCGGCGGGCGGAGAAGATCGTCGCCTACCAGAACAGCGAGGCCGAGCGGCTGGCGGCGGGCATGGAGACGATGGCCGCCCACGGCGACTTCTCCGTGCGCGTCGACTTCGCCCCGGCGGACGACGACACCGCGCCGTCGAAGGCGGCGCTGGAGCGGATCCGCGGGGCGTACCGCAAGTTCCGCGAGGCGGTCGAGACGATGGGCCGCGACGTGGAGAACCTGGCCAAGGCCGCGGTCGAGGGCCGGTTGGCGACGCGGGCCGACGCGGAGATCCACCGCGGCGAATTCCGCGAGATCGTGGCCGACTTCAACGCGACGCTCGACGCGCTGCTCGCGCCGGTGGACGAGGCGCGCGCCGTCCTCGAGCGGGTCGCGCAGCGGGACCTCACGGCGCGCGTGGCCTGCCAGTACCAAGGGGACCACGCCAAGCTGAAGGACGCGCTCAACACCGCCGTCTCGCACCTCGACGAGGGGCTGCAGTCGGTGGCGGCGGCGGCCTCGCAGGTCACCGCGGCGTCGGGGCAGATCAGCACCTCGAGCCAGGCGCTGGCCCAGGCGGCGTCGGAGCAGGCGAGCTCGCTTGAGGAGATCAGCTCCAGCCTGCAGGAGATGTCCTCGATGACCCGCCAGAACTCGGACAACGCGCAGAAGGCGCGGACGATGTCCGACTCGACGCTGGGCGCGGCGGCGAAGGGGAAGGAGCGGATGGCGCTGCTCTCGGCGACGATCGAGAAGATCAAGCAGTCGTCGGACGAGACGGCGAAGATCGTGAAGACGATCGACGAGATCGCGTTCCAGACGAACCTCCTCGCGCTCAACGCGGCGGTCGAGGCGGCGCGGGCCGGCGACGCCGGCAAGGGCTTCGCGGTCGTCGCCGAGGAGGTGCGGAACCTGGCGATGCGCTCGGCGGAGGCGGCGCGCAGCACGGCCGACCTGATCGAGGGGGCCGTGAAGACCGCCGAGGAAGGCGTGTCGATGAACAAGGACGTGGAGTCGGCGCTGGCCGAGATCCACGGCGAGGCGCGGCGGGTCTCCGAGGTGATGGGGGAGATCGCGGCGGCGAGCGAGCAGCAGACGACGGGGATCGG
>JAJFTU010000193.1 GCA_021372775.1 bacterium
CGGCGTCGGCGCCGGCGCGCGCAGCGAGCGCCGTTGTTGGAGCGCCTTCTCCACCGCGAACTGCCCGTCCGTCTTCGGCGCCGGCAGCGGCGTCGCGGCGGGCGCGGCCGCGAAGGCGAGCGACGCGGCGGCGAGCAAGGCAATCGGCACGACGGCGAACTTCGTCTTCATCGCTTCTCTCCCTCGATCGGCGCGGCCCCGCCGCGCCGCTTCGTCACTGCGCGTCGGCCTCGCGCGCCGCCGCGACGAGCAGCCGCCACACCGCTTCGACGTGCCGCCGCTCGGTCGTTTCGGCGCCGACGCTGACGCGGATCATCTGCTTCCCCTTCAGCGAGGCGGGGTTGACCAAGGCGCCGCCGCCGTCGTTGACGATCCGCGCGACCTCGCGGTTGTGCGCGGCCAGCGCGGCCTCGTCGCCGGCGAGCCGCGTCGGCGCGTGCCGCAGGCAGACCGTCTGCAGCGCGACCGGCGCGAGAATCTCCCAGTCCTCCGCCGCCTCGACCTGTCCGGCGAGCCACCGCGCGTTCTCGAGGTCGCGGCGGATCCGCGCCTGCAGCCCCTCGACGCCGGCGTCCATCAGGAAGAACCAGAGCTTGAGCGCGCGGAAGCGACGCCCCAGCGGCACGTGCCAGTCGCGGAAGTTCTTGACCTCCGCGTCGTGCTCGGTGCGCAGGTAGCTCGGGTTGGTGCTCATCACGCGGATCAGGTGCTGCGGGTCGCGCACGTAGTAGGCGCTGAAGTCGAAGCCGACCCCCATCCACTTGTGCGGGTTGAAGACGAGGCTGTCCGCCTCCTCGATCCCGTTCCACAGCCCGCGGCATTCCGGCAGCACCATCGCCGTGCCGGCCATCGCCGCGTCCACGTGCAGCCACATCCCGTGGTCGCGCGCGATCGCGGCCAGCTCCGGCAGCGGGTCGAACGCGGTCGTCGCCGTCGTGCCGACGCAGCCGACGATCGCGCAGGGACGCCGGCCGGCGGCGACGTCCGCCTCGACCGCCGCGCGGAGCAGGTCGGCGCGGACGGCGTGGGCGTCGTCGGTCTCGATCAGGCGCAGGTGGGCCTTGCCGAAGCCGGCCAGCAGCGCGCCCTTTTCGACCGAGCTGTGCGCCTGGCTGGAGGTGTAGACGACGAGCGGCGGCTCGCCCGACTGCAAGCCCCCGCGGTTCTGCACGAAGCCGGAGCTCCGTTCCCGCGCGCAGAGGAGCGCGCAGAGCGTCGCCGTGCTGGCCGAGTCGTGGACGACGCCGGTGAAGGCGTCGGAGAGGCCGACCATCCCCCGCAGCCAGTCCATCACGACCTCTTCGAGTTCGGTCGCCGCGGGACTGGTCTGCCAGCTCATCCCCTGCACGCCGAGCCCGGCGACGACGATGTCGGCCAGGACGGACGCGTAGCTGGTGTTGCTGGGAAAGTAGGAGAAGAACGCGGGGTGGTTCCAGTGGGTGATCCCGGGCAGCACGTCGCGGTCCAGCGCGGCGATCGCCTCGGGCAGCCGCCCGCCGACCTGCGGCGGCGCCTTCGGGAAGCGGGCCTTGATTTCGCCGGGGGCGACTTGACTCATCACCGGCAGCGACTCCACCCGCTCGCGGTAGGCGGCGACCCAATCGACCAGCTGGTGGCCAAACTCCCGGAACGTTGCGGCGTCCATGGTTTCCTCGCTTCCTGAAGCGCGGCGCCGCGGCGCCGCCGACCGCGAGAGGATAGCGCCACCCGCGCGGCGCGCGTCCGTGGAGTTCTCTCGCCGCCGCCGTGCGAAGTGCATCCCGCGGTTGCGCCCGGGCGGCGCGCGCCGCAAGCGCCGAGAATTGCGTCCGGCGGCGCCGGATCGTTGCGCCCCGCCGGCCCGCGAGGAACGTGCCCGCCGAGTTACGCGGAATTGCTGTTCGTGCTTGACGCGACACCGGCTCCACCGGAGATTTAAAACACTTCCGAGCGGGCGCGCCTCCCCCCCCGAGACCACTCGCGCGACCGTGCGGAATCGAACGCCCCGCCCCGTGCGCCTCCCCCCGGCCCTCGGCGGGGCGTTCCCTTTCTCTCCGGAATTTTCGTGGTCGTCGGCGGCCCCGCGAGGGCGCGCCCCACGCCTCCGCGCCGCGCAGACCAATCCGAAAGACGACGCACCCTCCGCCGCCCCGTGCCGACCGATCAGAAGAACGACGCCCCGCGTTTCCGCCCGGGGGGCGCAGGGGGCCGCGTCACTTCTCCTGTTCGATCTCGTAGACCACGGGGAGCTGCGCCGTGAACCGCGCGCCGCCCTCGAGCGTCCCCGCCAGCGTCGCCACGACCTCCGTGCGGGCGCCGGAGAAGCGGGCGTAGCGCAGGAGGTCCCACTGGGCGAACGTCGCCGTCCAGCCGTCCGCGGAGCGCTTGAGCCCCTTCGCCCGAAGCGGAACCGGTAGCGGCTCTTCGCCGAGGGACGTGATCGCCGCCTCGCGCACCTCGCGGTCCGACTTCAGGCCGACGGCGCACTCGCCGTCCGCGCGGCCGTTGCGCGGCGCGACCACCGGTCCGGCGAGCGCCGCCGCAACGACGACCGGCGCCGTCTCGGCCGCCGCCTCGGCCGGTCCCCGAGCCTGCGGCGCCGCGGCCGCCGGCCGCACCCAGACGTCGTCCCGCGTGATCACGCCGAGCCTCATCCCCGCGGCGAGCCACGGATCCCCGCCTTTGACGAAGAGCCCCGGGATCGCCAGCAGCATGATCGCCGGATCGTTCACGAGCGGCGCCGCGGCCGCCGCGCGTCCCAGGACGCGTCCGCTCGGCGTCTGCCCCTTCACCGTCGCGAGGAGCCCGTAGACCGGAACGTCGTCCCCCGCCGCGCCGCGCAGCCGGGTCGCCTCGACCTCGAGAAATCCGCCGTGCCCGAACGCCTTCGCCCGCAGCGCCTGCGCGACGACGCCCTCGACCGGGCCGCCCGCCGGAAGGACGACGGCGCCGTCCGCGCGGAGCGTCTCGAGCGTGCGCAGGCGCACCGGCGCTCCTTCCTGCACGTGGTGCGTCGTGAGGTTCTCCTGCAGCTCGACCATCAGCAGCGTGCCGGCCGGGATCCGCACGCGTCCTTCGCCGACTCCGCCCGGCCCGGCCGCGACCGCCGCCGGCCCGCCGTAGGCCTTGGCGGCCATTTTCGCCGCGCGCTCGGCGTCGCCCGCGTCGAAGGCGACGTACCGCGCCGCCGCGGCGACCGCCCGCTCGCCGTCGGCCTCGGGGAGCGTCTCGAATCCCTTGAGGTACATGACCTCGGTGTCGGTCAGGCGGACGTAGTAGGTCCGGCCCGCCTGCAGCAGGAAGACGCCCCGCCCGTAGAGGTCGTGCGTGAGGCCCGACGTGGCCCGCGACCAGAAGAGATGCGGCCCCGGCGGCATCTGCGCGAAGGCGTAGGAGTCCCGCTTGAGCACGGCGAGGAGCGTCTTGCCGTCGAAGATCCAGAACCGGTCGTCCGGCTGCGAGTCGCCGCGCAGGAAATAGACGAGCGCGGCGTCGGCCCGCGCCTCGCCGCGCGGCTTCGCGGCGTCGGCCGCGGGCGCCGCGCCCGCCAGAAGAAAGCACTGGAACGCCGCCGTCGCCGCGGCCGCGAAACCCCACGCCGCACGCCCGCTCCTGTTCATGCCGGACCTCCCGCGTCGCGGTCCGGAATGTACGCCGCCGGGAGCGGGGGACGTCGCCGAGCGCCCTCGCGCGGCGGTCCGCCGCGCCGCGCGGCTCAGCCCTTCTCCTGCCAGTCGGGGTCGAGCGGCGCCTTGCAGTCGAGGCAGGCGAAGGCGTTGTCGAACCACAGCAGGCCGCTCTCGATCCGCGCCTCGAAGCGGGTCACCTCCGCGCACGCGGCGCAGAAGAGACGGCCGCACTCGGGGCACCGCGACAAGAGCAGCGCCGGAAGGACGGCGCCGCAGCGATCGCAGGGCAGCGTGCGCGTTCCGGGCGCGAAGCATCCCCCGCGCTGCTGCGCGCGGGCGATCTCGGCGAGGGCGTTCCGTTCCCCGACGCTCATCCGCTCCGGGGTCCCGCCGGGCTGCGCCGGAGGATCCTCGACGGCGGCCGTCCCGCCGCCCCGCTCCTCGGCCTTGCGCCCATGAAACAGCGGCCAGATGTGGTGCATCGATGAATCCCCCCGTTCCCGCACGATCGCCAACGTGCCGAAGAAACCGGCCTCTGCGTGGCCTTCCGAGACTAGCCCGCGCTCGATCGCCAACGTGCCCGAGACGCCGTTCCCGCGGATCGCGCGGCGCCGGCGCGCCCCGCGCCCTCTCCGGAAGAACGCCGGATCCCCCCGGCGGTTCCCGAGAACCTGCGTCCGACTGATCCGCCGCGGTCCGGCGCCTCCCGGACCATCCCCAGCCACGACGGCGCCCAACGAGGCGCCCCCGTCGCGTCGTTCGGTCCCGTCGTGGGTCGCGGCGCCGCTCCGCCGCAAGCCGCCCCGGCGAGCTCTTTGTACCGCAACCGCGCGGCGGCGTCGACGGCCTCGGCGGCTCATATCGTGCCGAAGACGCGTCGCCTCGCCCGGCGCGGCGCCCGCTTTTCATTTTCATCTTCGGGGCCGTCCGGATCGGTTCGCGCGGCCGGCGGGCGCCGAGACGCGTCGCGCCGGTTCCGCCGACCGGACGCGCGCCGAAACCTCAGCGCCGGGCGCCGGGCGCCGCGGCTGCGGGACGATCCAGCCGCCACCGCGTCCGGCCGTCCGCCGCCCCGACCGGCGCGAAGCCGTTCTTCTCCAGCGTGCGGCGCGAGGGTGCGTTGTCCGTCTCCGTTTCGGCCACGACCGCGCGCACGCCGGGCCGCGCGAGCGCCCAGGCGCAGAGCGCGCCCAGCGCCTCGCTCATGAAGCCGCGGTTGCGGAACTCGTCGTACGTGCCGTAGCCGACCTCGACCTCGCCGTCGCCGTTCGGCGGTCCCTTGAAGCACAGGTCGCCCACCGCCCGCCCCGCGTCCCGCTCGACGATCGTCCAGAGCGTCGCGAACGGCGCGTTCGCCGGGTCGGCGAGCATCGCCGGCAGGATGTCGTCGCGGAACGCCTCGACCAGTTCATCGGGGATCGGCCGCGCGCGCGGAACGAGCCCGAGCGACCTCTCCAGCGAACCGTCGGCGCGGAGATAGAGGCCGAGCTGCTCGTAGGTCAGCGGGAACAGCGACAGCCGCGCCGTTTCGAGCCTCATCGTTTGCTCCGTCCTGCGCCCCGTCGGCCCGCGGCCGCGTGTCCCCTGTCCGCGCCGCGGCGATGCGCGTTCTCGCTGTCGCGGCCGTCCCGCTCAGCGCCAGTCGTCGATCACGAACGCGTCGGGGCGGTTGAAACCGACCTTGCCGTCGAGGTGCATCGCGATCCCCTGGACGAACGGCCGCAGGCCGAAGGCGCGCAGCGCGAGGAAGGCGTCGCGCCGCGACGCGCTGCTTCCGGCGACGAGGCGCGCGACGCCGCGGCGGCGCGCCAGCGCCTCGCAGGCGGCGAGCAGGCGGGTCAACGTTTCCGCGCCCTGCGCGCCCGGCGCCGCGGCGCCGAACTTCACGTAGAGAGTTCCCGATCCCGCCTCGCTCTTCGGGCCGACGTGGCAGACGGCCAGCGCCGCGACCCGCGAGCCGTCGAGCAGCAGCACCGTGTCCCCCATCCGCTGCCGCTCGACGGAGAGGATCTCCGTGCGCACGTCGAGCCCCTCGTAGACCGCGTTCGTCAGCGCGCCGCAGGCGTCGAGGCAGGAGGCGCGCTCCGCCTCCGCGACTTCGGAGAAGAGCGCGGCGCCGCCGGCCTCGCCGACCGGCGCGACCGCCTTCTCCATCACCGCCGTCAGCGCGCCGGGCCAGTAGCCGAAGCGCTGGTAGAGCCCGACGTGCAGCGCGCTCTCCGCGAACGTGTAGAGGCCGGCGTGCGTGATCTCGGGCCGCCGCATGAACGCGAGCGTCGGCTCGAGCAGCAGCTTTCCCAGCCCCGCGCCCCAAAGCGCCGGCTCGACGCTGAGCGGACCGAACAGCCCGACCGATCCCCAGCGCGCAAGCCAGTTCGAGCCGACGAATCGCCCGTCGCTCCAGACGGCGAACGCCGCGGCCGGACCGCCGCGCCAGCGGCTCGCGAGGATCTCCGCGTCCCCCGAAAAATCGAGCGGGTTCGGCAGGCGGACGAAGGTCCCGAAGGCGAGCCGGAAGATCCGGTCGGCCTCGGGGAGGTCCCGTTCGGTCAGGGGGCGGACTGCGGCGGTCATCGTGGGCGCCTCCGGGCGGGCGAAGGAAGCCAAGTGTACCGGCATCGCGCGCCGCCGCCCGCGGACCGATATCGCGCCGCGCGGCGTCGCAACATCCGCCGCGCGTCGCCGGTCCGCCGACGGTACCTTCGAGCGGCGGTGTCTTGTTCGCGTCGCGTCACGTCCCTTCGCGACGGCGCGCCCGCCGGCGCCGCCTCGCGTCGTTCGTCGCGCGCGGACCGCGCGTTTCTCTCCGCGGGGATCGACTCCATGCACGGCATCGGTCGGATCGTCCTCGTGCCGGGCTTCATGGGCAGCCGCCTCGCGCGGAC
>JAJFTU010000194.1 GCA_021372775.1 bacterium
GCTGCGCGGCGAGGCGCTGGCCTCGATCGTCGCGCTGAAGCTGGCCAAGCTGGCCAAGCGGCTGGAGACCGGCCACAAGCTGGCGGCGACGATCGACGAGGCGGTGCACAAGCAGATCGCCGACCGCTGCCTCGAGGTCGAAACCGGCGCCCGCAACATCGACTTCATCCTGCAGGGAACGCTGCTGCCGCTCCTCTCGCGCGAGATCCTGGCGCGGGCGGCGTCGGGGCGGCCCGCCTCCCGCCTCGCCGTCGGGCTCGACGAGTCGGGCGAGTTCCGCGTCGAAATGAATTGAGGTGACGATGAGCGCCATGCTCGCGGACAAGCGGTTCCTGCACTTCCACACCGACGCCCTCGCCGACGACACGCTGCTCGTCGCGCGCGTCGCCGGCGAGGAGGCGCTGTCGCGTCCGTACCGCTTCGAGATCGAGCTCGCCTCGCTCAACGGCTCGCTCGACCTCGACGCGCTCCTCGCGGCGCCGGCCAAGCTGACGATCGTCGGCGGCACGGCGGCCGGCGGGCGCGCGTCGCGGCGGATCGAGATCCACGGCGCCTTGGCCGAGGTGGAACAGCTCGACGACGGGCCGCGCTGGTCGAACTACCGCGTCGCGCTCGCGCCGCGCCTCGCCGCGTTCGCGCTCGGCCAGGCCTCGCGCGTGTTCCAGGACCTGCCGTACCCGCGGATCATCGCCGAGACGCTGAAGAACCGCGGCCTAACCGAAGGGCAGGACTTCGAGTTCCGCCTTTCGGGGCAGCACCCGGACCGCGAGTACGTCGTCCAGTACCAGGAGAGCGACCTCGACTTCCTTTCCCGCCTCGCCGAGCACGAGGGGATCTACTACTTCTTCGAGCAAGGCGACCGCGGCGAGAAGATCGTCTTCGCCGACAACGCCGGCGCGCCGCAACCGCTGCCGGACGGCGGAAAGGTGCGCTACCGCGCCAGCGCGGGGATGGCCGACTTCAGCGCCGCCGCGGCGGGCGGCGACGCGCAGCACGAGGAGGTCGTGACGAGCCTCGTCGGCAAGCGGACCGCCGCGCCGGAGAAGGTCGTCCTCAAGGACTACAACTACCGCAAGCCGAGCGTCGAGCTGAAGGCCGAGGCCTCGGCCGACGACAAGGGCCGCGGCACGCTCTACGAGTACGGCGAGCACTTCAAGGACGGCGCGGAAGGGAAGGCGCTGGCGCAGGTGCGGGCGGAAGAGGTCCGCTGCCGCGCCCGCGGCTTCTTCGGCCGCGGCGACGTCCGCGCGCTGACGGCGGGGGCGACGTTCACGCTCGAGGACCACCCGCGCCGGGACTGGAACGCCTCCTTCCTCGTCGTCGCCGTGGAGCACCGCGCCGCGCAGTCGCTCGACGTCGGGCCGGCCAAGCGGGACGACGAGCCGGACTACGCCAACACGTTCGAGGCGATTCCGGCCGACGTCGTCTTCCGCCCCGCGCGCACGACCGCCTGGCCGCGGATCGCCGGGCCGATCAACGCCGTGGTGGACGCCTCGGGAGGCGGCGAGTACGCGGAGATCGACGAGCACGGCCGCTACCGCGTGCAGCTTCCGTTCGACCTCTCCGGCAAGGGGGGCGGCAAGGCGTCGCGGCCGCTGCGGATGTCGCAGCCCTACGCCGGCGCCGACATGGGGATGCACTTCCCGCTGCACAAGGGGACGGAGGTCCTCGTCGCGCACATCGACGGCGACCCGGACCGCCCGCTGATCGCGGCGGCGGTGCCGAACCCGGAGACGGCGAGCCCCGTCACCTCGCAGAACCAGACGCAGTGCGCGGTGCGGACCGGCGGCGGCAACTTCTTCGTGATCGAGGACACCAAGGGCTCGCAGCAGATCGCCCTCTCCTCGCCGCACGCCGGGACGTCGCTGACGATGGGCGCGAACGACGGCTCGAAGGAGGGGGTCGCGCTGGCCACCGGCGCGAACCTGCACGAGAAGATCGGCGGCGACGAGAACAAGCAGGTGGACGGCTCGGTCGCGCACCTCGTCAACGGCAACCAGAGCCTCGTCGTCGCGGGGAACCTCGACGAGAAGGTCTCGGGGACGAAGAGCGCGACGACGATCGGGACGTCGAACGAGACGACGATCGGGGCGAAGTTCGAGAAGAACATGTCGGCCAAGCAGGAGGTGACGCTCGGCGTCAACAGCTGCGTCAGCGGCGGCCTGAAGTCGGAGATGGGGCTGGCCGGCGGCCTGTCGGTGATGGCCAGCAAGATGCTCAAGTTCACGATGGGCAACGACGTCGAGATCAACCCGTCGAAGAAGAAGGAGTCGGCGAAGCAGCAGGAGGCGATCGGCAAGCACATCGCGGTGATCGGCGAGGCGACGGAGAACGTCGGGAAGAGCAAGCTGATGGCCGGGTTGATGGAGACCAAGGTCGGCAAGAGCCTGCAGACCGTCGGCCAGTGGGTGGCCAAGGTCGCGACGTGGGAGGTCAACGTCGGCAAGCAGAAGACCAAGGCGGCGAAGTCGGAGACCGACGCCGGGGTGGTGATGATCAAGTCGGGCGGCAGCGTGCTGACCGTCAAGCCGGCTTCGATCAAGGCGCAGACGGGCGGGGCGTCGGTCCAGGTGACCCCCGGCTGCGTGAACATCAACGGCGGCAACCTCAAGATCCTGATCTGACCGATGCGCCTCGCCGTCGAAACGCCGCTGATGATCGCGTGGCTGGCCGGCGCCGCCGGCCGGCAGGGACTCGACGCGACCTGGATCGTCAAGGGGACGTTCGACCTCGAGGACGGCGCCGCGGCGCGGTTCGCCGCCGCGTCGATTCCGCCCGGGGGCGACGTGCCGTACGAGGGGCTCGAGGGGAGCGTCCGCTGTCCGTCCGACTTCGCGCCGCACAAGCCGGCGGCGGAGCTGCTGCTCGTCGGCGCCGCGCACGCGCCGGGCGGACGTCCGGTCGCGGCGCTCAAGGCGGCGGTCGCGCTCGGCCCGTGGCGCAAGGAGCTGCTCGTCACCGGCGCGCGGCGGCTGAAGCGGAAGTGGCTGGGGATGGCGCGGGAGATGGAGCAGCCGGCGCCGTTCGTCTCGCAGGAAATCTCCTACGCCTTCGCCTTCGGCGGCCTTGGATACGCCAAGAACCCGCTCGGCCGCGGCGCCGCGGAGATCGACGATCCTCAGGACGGGCGCGTGCGCGACCTGCCGCGGATCCTCGATCCGCGGCGTCCGTCGATCGAGCCGTCCGACAAGCCGGATCCGGCGGGGTTCGGCCCGCTCGCGCCGTCGTGGCCGCAGCGCGCCCCGCGCGGCACGTACGAC
>JAJFTU010000195.1 GCA_021372775.1 bacterium
GGCGCGCTGGCGGAGCAGGACGTGGAGGCGATCGACGACGCGTCGTCCGCCCTCGTGGACAAGCTCTTCTCGCTGGACAACTGACGGAACGGGGGGGAAAGGCATGGCCAACGAACTGTACGAGCGGCTCGGCGTCGCGCCCGCGGCGAGCGACGACGAGATCAAGAAGGCGTACTTCCGCATGGTGCGGCAGCATCCGCCGGAGAAGGACCCGGACGGCTTCAAGCGGCTGCGCGAGGCGTACGACACGCTCCGCGACGCCAAAGCGCGCCGCAGCTACGACGCGGCGCAGGCGCACGGCGAGGAGATCGGGCTGCGTCTCTCGCGGGCGATCAAGCTCGAGGAGGAGGAGAGATGGAACGCCGCGGCGGAGGAATTCAAGCGCATCCTCCTGCTCGATCCGGAGCTCGACTTCGTCTACAACCGGCTGGCGCTCTGCCTCGCCGAACAGGGGAAGTTCGAAGAGGCGGCCGACGTCTACGACCGGCTCCTCAAGCGCACGCAGGACGTCGCCGCTTTCTGGCTCAACTACGGCTACATCAGGTTCGAGCAAGCGACGTCCTTGAAGCCGCCCGATCCCCGACATCGGACACTCGTCGCCGAGGCGAAGCGGCTTCTGGCGCAGGCGCATCTTCTGGAGCCGCACAACGCCGACCCACTGCGACGCCTCGCGCAGATCGCCTCGTACTCACAGGACTACGCCGAGGCGGAACGACTGCTGGAAGAAGCGATCGGCGCCGACGGCAAGGTCGATTTCGCCGACTTCGACATCTTCTTGGAGCTCTGCCTCGTCTACTCGCTGGCGGGGCGATATAGCCGCCTGCCCGAGCTCGCCCGCCGAATCGAGGCGGTCTGCCCGAACGAGGACGAGGCGCGTCAGTACGTCGTGGCCCGGTTCGCGAGCGCCGGCATCGCCTATTTCAAAGCGAGAAACTACCAACTCGCGGAAGGACTTCTGAACATGGCGCGGAAATTCGCGCCGGGCGATCCAGAGCTGCGGAAAGCGCACGAAACGGCCCAACGAGCCGCCCGGATTTGCCGCGAAATCTCCGCGCTCGAAGATGATGAGCAGGTCATCCGCCCCGTACGGATCCTCGCCCGCGTGGTCGGCGTCAATTTCCTCGACGAATGGACGGACGGCGAAGCCGAGTACCGCGCCGTCGTCGGCCGTGCGCTCGCAGCCTTCGGCGACTACGCGATCTCCACAGTGCAGGCGTCCCTGATGCGCCTCAAGAGCCAGTATCCAGGACATTACGAGGTAGGGCGCGAGAACTACGACTCCCTCCTCGCGCGCTGCCAGGAGGCGCTGCGGAGGCCCGCGTACTCCGGATCAAGCTCTTCCGGTTCGAGCAACTGCTTCGTCGCGACGGCGACGTTCGGGACGCCGTGGGCGCCGGAGGTCGTCGCGCTGCGCGGATGGAGAGACGAGGTGCTGCGGCGCAGCGTCGGCGGGCGCGCGTTCATCAGGACCTACTACGTCGTGGGGCCGTGGCTCGCGGCGCTGGTGCGGCGCTGCCCGCCGCTGAAGCGGGTCAGCGCGGCGCTGCTCGGGAGGTTCTCGCGCGCGGTTGCGCGGCGCGGCGGCGCGCCGACGCGCGGGGAGGGCGGAGCGTGAGACGGCCGCTCCGGGCTGCGGCGGCGCTCGCACTCGCGCTGGCGGCGGTCGCCGCCGGCGCGTCCGCGGCGCCGCCGGCCAAGGCGACGCCGGGACCGATCGTGATGCGCGACGCCATGGGACGCCGCCTCGGCGAGATCCGCGTTCAGGGCGACGGGCGTCGCCTCGCCTACGACGCGCTCGGGCGGCGGCTCGGCGAATACGACCCGCGGACCAACGTCACGCGCGACGCGCTGGGACGACGAGTCGGCGAAGGGGACTTCCTCGCCGCGTTGATCGCGGAGGCCGCGGCGAAGAAGGACGCGAAACCGCGGCGCTGATCGCCGCCGTGGCGCGGAGAGACGCGAAGCCGCGGCGCTGATCGCCGCGCTCAGAGCCCGGCGAACGGATCCGCGAGGCCGCGCAGCGTCGTCGGGATCCCCTTGACGTAGAGGGCGGCCTCGAAGCGCGCGCCGCCGCCGGCGCCCGGCAGGATCAGCGAGCGCGCGGCGAGGCGCAGCGCGAGACGCTCCGGGCTTTCCCGCTCCGGCTCCTCCGGCGCCGCGAGGTCCTCGATCGCGCCGAGCGCCAGCAGGAACTTGTCCTGCGCCGCGCGGCCGGCGCGGACCATCCCCGCGTCGCGCATCGCGTCGTCGAGAAAGTCCCAGTTCACGTGCGCGGTGAGATCCTGCAGCCCCGGCCGCGCCAGCAGATCGAACGTGACCCGATGCCGGAAGTAGCCGACGAGCGAGCCTTCGCGGTGGTTCTCGTCGGCGAGCCGCGCCGCGGGATGGCCGTAGTCCACGAAGCACGCCGCGCCGCGGGCGAGGACGCGCCCCAGCGCCGCGGCGAACGCCTCGACGCCGAGCGCGATCTCCGCCTCCCAGCCGTCCTCGGCGCAAAGGCCGTAGCGCGCGGCGAGTTCCGCGAGGCGCGGCGACGAGAGCGGAAGATCGACGAAGCGCAGCCGACTCTCCGCCCCGTCGCGCGGCGCGGTCCGCTCCGCGTCAAGGCCGCCCGCGTCGTCGTTCCCGACATCTTTGGAGGCCCCGTCGGCGGCGCCGCGCTCGCTCCCGTCGTCCGCTCCCGCGGGAGCGACGCCGCGCTCGACGAGCTCCGCGCCGCGGCGCGCGATCGCGTGCGCCGGGAACGCGTCGAGGAACTCGTTGCCGTAGACGAAGCCGACGACGCTCCCCTCGCCCAGCTCCTCGACCGCGCGCGCCCAGCGGAAGCGCGTCGCCGCGGCGAACGGCGCGAGCCGCTCCCGCTGCGCCGCCTCGAGCGACGGGCTGATCTCGACCAGCGCGTACTCCTCGAGCGCCGCCGCGGCCGCCGGCTCGAACTCGCGCAGGGCGGCGAAGAGATCCGCCGCCAGCAGGCCGCGCCCCGGACCGAGCTCGACGATCCGCCACGGGCCGCCGCCGAGCAGCTTCCAGACGTCGATCGCCTGCGCCGCGAGGCGTCGCCCGAACGCCGGCGAGACGTCGGACGAGGTCGAGAAGTCCCCTTCGCGCCCTGTCGTCGCGGCGCTCCGCGTGTAGTAGCCGTGCTCGGGGTGGTAGAGCGCCAGCGCCATGAAGTCGGCGAAGGTCAGCGGCGCCGCCGCCGCGCGGCGCAGCGCGATCTCCTCGATCGGCGTGGGGGCGGCGGGCTCTTGCGGCGCGTTCATCTCGGGAAACCGCGGCGCGCTCAGAAGCGCTTGAACAGCTTGGCCGACAGCTCCGGCGCCGCGGGCAGCTTCTCCCGCGGATAGGCGACCGAGGCGTACGTGGAGGGGTTCTGCGCCGTGACGCCGGCCGGCGCGATTTGCGCCGCGGGCGCGCCCCCCTTCGCCTGCGCTTCCTTCCAGCGGTCGAGCGCCGACGGCTCCCCCTTGGCGATCTTGCCCTGCAGCAGGATCAGCGCGTCGAGCACCGCCTCGGGACGCGGGGGGCAGCCGGAGATGTAGAGATCCACCGGGATGATCTCGTCCACCCCCTGCACCGTGGAGTAGGAGTTCATCATTCCGCCCGACGAGGCGCAGGCGCCGATGGCGATGGCCCACTTCGGCTCCGGCATCTGGTCGTAGAGCTTCTTGAGCATCGGGGCCATCTTCTTGCTGACCGTCCCGGCGACGAGCATCAGGTCCGCCTGCCGCGGCGAGAAGCGGAGCGCCTCGGCGCCGAAGCGGGCGATGTCGTAGCGCGAGGCGACGGCGGCCATCATCTCGATGGCGCAGCAGGCCAGCCCCATCGGGAACGGCCAGAGGGAGTTCTTCCGGCCCCAGTCGACGATCGCCGACAGGCGCGTCGTGAGGACGTCCTTCTCCAGCGACTCGACGACGTGCGGATTGACGTAGGCCTTCATGTCCTCATCCTACGGAGAAGCCGAAGGCGCGGCAACGATTCATCGTCGGCTGAAGCGGAGGACGATCTCGTCCCCCAGCCGCTCGCGCAGGAAGCGCGCCAGCCGCTCCTTCAGCTTGTTCTCGCTCTGCCGCATCGCCTCGCGCGTCACGCCGAACTGGTCCCCCAGTTCCTGCAGCGTCTGCGGCTGTTCGGCGACGAGCCGCCCGTCGAGGATCGCCTGCTCGCGCTCCCCGAGCCCTTCGCGGAACTCGGCGACCGCGGCGGAGATCCGGTCCCGGATCTCCTCCTCGGCGACGACCTCGTCCGCGGGCGCCGCCTCGGCGTGGAGCGTGTCGCCGACGGTGATGTCGCCGTCCTCGGTCAGCGGCATGTCCATCGAGACGTCGCCGCCGGAGAGGGCGCGCTCGACCTCCACGACGTCCTCCTCGGCGACGCCGAACCGCTCGGCGAGCAGCGGCGGGGTCGGACTGATCCCCTCGCGCTCCAGCCGCTCCTTCTCGCGGCGCAGGTTGTAGAGCAGCTTGCGCCGCGCGTTCGTCGTGCCGACCCGCACCAGCCGCGCGTTGTCGAGCAGGAACTTGAGCATGTACGCCTTGATCCACCAGGCGGCGTAGGTCGGGAAGCGGACGTTCTGTTCCGGGTCGAACCGCTTGAGCGCCTCGACGAGGCCGACGTTCCCCTCCTGGATCAGATCGAGGACGTTGCGGATCGCGCGGCGGTACATGAACGCCAGCTTCACCACCAGCATCAGCTGCGAGGTGATCAGGCGCCGCGCGGCCTCCGGATCGCCGGTCGCGCGGTAGAGCCGCGCCAGACGCCGCTCCTCTTCGCGGTCCAGCTCGGGGAAGCGGCGCGCCTCCTGGATGTAGCGGGCGAGCGGATCGGCCGGAACGGGAAGCGACTTCTCCCGCGGCGCGGCCACCGTGAGCGCCCGCTCGGCGCGGGCCGTCTCCGCGGGGGTCGCCGCCTCGGGAACGAAGTCGGGGAGCTCGGCGCTCTCCACGCCGACGTCGAGCACCTCGGGCTCGAGCGGAAGGGCTTCGTCCCGCTCCGCCTCGCCCGTCTCCTCGACCGTCGCCGTCTCCGGCTTGGCCTCCGCCGCGGCGACGGGAGCGCCGGCGCTCTCGGCCGACGCCGCGCGCGCGCGCTTCGCCCCGGCCGCGCCGCTCTTCGCGGACGCGGACGCGGCGCGCGGACGGCGCGGCGCGGCGCTCATCGCGCGCCTCCTCCGGCCTCGCGGCGACTCAGCTCTTCCACGACGACGAGGTCGGCGGGCAGGATCGGCAGCGCGGCCATCTCGCTCGGACCGAACCAGCCGAGCTCCGCGACCTCGATCGGCCGCGGCACGCCGTCGGCGAACTCCGCCTCGAAGAACCAGAGATCGACGTCCCGCTCGGGATAGCGGTGCGTGAAGCGGCGGACGAGCGGGCCGACGCGCAGCTCGACGCCGAGCTCCTCGCGCCCTTCGCGGACCAGCGCCTCGGCCGCCGTCTCCCCTTCCTCGAGCTTGCCGCCGGGGAACTCCCAGAAGCCCCCCTGATGCGAACCGTCGGGACGGCGCGTCAGCAGGTACCGCCCGCCGCGCCGCACGACGGCCGCCGCGACGTGGATCATCGGCTTCTCTTCCACCGCAGGCCTCCGCCGGAATTATCAGTTCGCCGCGGCCCCGGTCAAACCGCCCGGTCGGCGCGCCCCGGTCAGCGCGCCCGCGCGAGCAGGTTCCGCGCCATCTGCGCCTCCGCGCTCGCCGGCGCCAGTTCGACGACGAAGCGCAGATGCTCCGCCCCGTCCGCCGGCCGCCCGAGTTGCAGCAGGATCTCCCCCAACTGCAGATGCGCCTTCGTGTAGCGCGGGTTGATCGCCAGCGCCCGCTCCAGATGGCCCAGCGCGTCGCCGATCAGCTGTCCCCGCTGTTCCGGCGGCGCGCTCTGCGAGCGGCGCAGCAGCAGCAAGGCCCAGTTGTAGTGCGGCGTCTCGTAGCGCGCATCGAGCCGCGCCGCCTCGACGAAGCAGGCGACCGCCTCGTCGTCCCGCCCGAGCTGGAAGAGGAGCGAGCCGAGGTTGTTGTTCGTCTTGGCGAGGCTCGGCGCCTCCTTGTAGTACTTCAGCGCCAAGCGGTACTCCCGTTCCGCTTCGGCGTTCGCCCCCCGCCCGGCGTAGACCATCCCCAGGTGGAGATGCGGCACGCCTTGGTCCGGGGACTTCGCCGCGGCGTCCCGCCAGAACGAGTAGTTGTCGGCCCAGACCTGCTGCCGTTCGATCGTCGCCGCCGTCGCGGGGAGCGCGACGACCGCGGCGACGATCAGCGGCGCGCCGATCCGCGCCCAGCCGGGCCACGCCGCGGGCAGACGCGTCGCCGCGCGGCGCAGCAGGAACGCCGCAAGCAGGCACAGCCCCGCGGACGGGATGTAGAGATAGCGCTCGGCGATCGGCGTCTTCGAGATCTTGTAGAGCGAGATCGCGAGCGAGAGGACGAGACCGGCGGCCGCGAACGCGAGCGCCGCGAGTTCCGGCGTCCGCTCGCCGCCGCGCCGCCAGCGCCACGCGCCGAAGAGGGCGGCCGCGAGGGCGACCGCGCCGAAGACGGCGAACCCGGCGCCCGGAAGCTCCGCGGGGAACGCCGACTGCGGCGGCGGCCAGAAGAGCTTCGCCGCGTACCAGCCGAAGGCGCCGGGGAGCGCGGTCAGGTCGGGCGCCCCCTTCATCGCGGGGCTCGTCACCGCCGCGATCGCCGCGGAGCGGAGCGCGAAGTAGGCGACGAGCGCCGCGAGAAACGCGACGGCCGGCAGCGTCGCCCACGACCAACCCTCGGCCGGCGCGCGCTTCGCCTCCTCGCGCGCGTCCGCGCCGCCGCCCTTCATTCCCTTCGCCGCGTCCGCGCCGCCCCCCTTCGTTCCCTTTCCAGCGTCCGCGCCCGCGGGCCTGCCGCCCTTCGCCCGCGCCGGCGTTCCGGCGGCGCGCTGGATGCGCCGGCGTTCGGCGCGCGACGTTCCCTTCGCCGCCTCCGCTTCGAGCGCCGCGCGGTCGGCCGGGCGGACGAGCCACAGCAGAACCGGTGCGAGAAAGACGAAGCCGAGTCCCGTCTCCTTGGCCAGCGTCGCGAGCAGGAAGCAGGCCGCGGAGAGAAGCCCCCAGCGGAGACTGCTCCGGCGGCGCGCCTCGACCAGCGCGATCGCCGCGCCGAGGAAGAAGACGGCGCAGAGCGCGTCGCTCCGCCCCGCCATCCAGGCCACCGACTCGACGTGGATCGGATGGACGGCGAAGAGCAGCGCGCCGGCCGCGGCGGCGAGGATCTCCTTCGGGCCCGGCGGCGCGTGGAGCCCCAGAAGCTGCAACCCGAAGAGGAAGACCAGCGCCGTCGCCAGGGCGTGCAGCGCGACGGGGGTCAGATGGAAGACGACGCGGCGCGCCGCGTCCCGCTTCTCCAGCGGCCAGAACGTCTTCGCGATCCCCTCGTCGGCGAGGTAGCTGACGACGACGAGCGGCCGGTAGTAGTGGTCGCCGAACTGCGGGATCCCCTGCGGCGGCACGAAGACGTTCTTGACGCCGTCGAAGAACGGGAGCTGGCGGTCGAAGACGATCGGATCGTCCCAGACGAACTCCGCCCCGATCGAGCCGAAGAAGACGAGAAAGGCGACGAGCGCGACGGCGCCGGCGGCGATCGCGGTCAGCTGTTTGCGGGTCACGGGAGCGGCTCCTCGGAGAGCGGCCTGCGGGCGACGACGATCAGGTTCTCGCCGCGGCCGGCCGGGATCCACGGACGCGCGAAGAGGACGCTGACGATCGTCGGCAACGAGAAGAGAGGATACTGCGCGAGACGCGGCAGCCACTTGACGTACGGCACGTCCCACAGCCCGTCGGAGAAGGTCCGCTCGACGACGAAGCCGGCCGCGCGCGCGAGGCGCAGCCACTCCTCCGGCGCGAGCAGCGAGACGTGCGTCTCGTCGCGCAGGGCGTACCAGTCGTCCCCCTTGAAGCGGCGGCCGGGGGAGGTCGTGTCGGGGACGGCGAAGAGGAGCGCGCCGCCCGGCGCGAGCAGCGCCCGCGCCGCGGCGAGCGCCTTCTCCGGCGCCGGCAGATGCTCGAGGACGTACTTCGCGAGAACGAGGTCGAAGCCCCCCGCGGCGACCTCCGCGGGGAGTTCGCCGCAGACGTCGGCGGCGAAGACGCGCGCGCGCGGCGCGACGGCGCGCGCCTTCTCGACCGCGTACGGCGAGATGTCCACGCCGAACGAGTCGAACTCCCGCTCCAGCCAGCGGAGCGTGTAGCCGTGGGCGCAGCCGATCTCGAAGACCCGCCGCCCGCCGGCGCGCCGCAGCAGCCGCCGCGCGAGGAGCGCGTAGAAGCGGGCCGACCACCAGTGCATGTTGAAGCGGCGCATCTCGTCGAGGCCGAAGACGCGGCGGTAGTAGTCGGGGCCGAAGCGGCCGTCGTCGGGAGGGACGCTCACGCCGCGCCTCCTTCGCCGCGCGCCGCGCCGTCGCGCGCGGCCAGCCTTTCGCGCGCCGCGGCGAGGACGCGCCCCGCCTCGATGCCGAGCATGCAGGCCATCCCCTGGCAGCAGGGGGGCGTGTAGCCGTAGGTCGTGCACGGCGAGCACGGCGCCGGCTCGCGGACGCTGACGTAGCGTTTGCCCGGCGGCCCCCACTTGGCGAGCACGCCCGGCCCGAAGAGATGGACGGAGGGGACGCCGAGCGCGTAGGCGAGATGCAGCAGGCCGGTGTCGGCGCTGACGTAGACCGCGGCCCGCGCGATCACCGCCGCCGCCTCGCGGAGCGTCGTCGCGCCGCAGAGATCGACGTGCGGCCGCCGGCCGAGCGCCGCCGCGATCGTCCGCCCCGCGGCGCGGTCCGACGCGCCGCCGACGATCGCGATCGCCGCGCCGTCGTCGGCGAGCCCCGCGGCGACGAAGCCGTACCGCTCCGCCGGCCAACGCCGCTCGGGGATCGACGCCCCCGGGTGGACGACGACGAGCGGCCGGTCGCCGAGCGGCGCGAGCGCCCGCGCGGCGAACGCGCGCTCCTCGTCGCGCAGCGGGAAGAACGGCGCCTCGGGATCCCACGTCGGCTCGACGCCGGTCGCCGCGCGGGCGAGGTCGAGGAAGCTCCGCGCCTCGTACGTCTCCTGGCTGTACGGCACGGCGACCGTCAGCAGCCGGCGGCGCGCGTTCGTGCCGAAGCCGATCCGCCGCGGCGCGCCGGCGAGGTACGCGACCAGCGCCGAGGCGGCGTGGTACTGCTCGGTGTCCACGACGAGGTCGAAGCGGCCGCGCACGGCGCGGAGCAGCCCCGCGAGCGGCCGGTCGTAGAGCAGCGTCTCGTCGGCGAGGCCGGCGCCGTCGAGCACCCCCGCGTTGCGGCGTTCGAGGAGCAACGTGATCGACGTCTCGGGCCACGCGGCGCGGAGGGCGCGGAGCATCGGCACGACGAGCACGGCGTCGCCGATCCCGCCGGGACGGATCACCAGCGCGCGGCGCGGCGGCGCGGACGGCGGAACCGCGGGGCGGCGCGGCCACGCGGCGCCGAGCAGCGCGCCGAGCGGGCGCGCCGCGGCCACGTCGGCCAGCTTGAGCAGCTGCTCGCGCGCCCCCACCGTCAGCGCTCCGCGGCGAAGCGGTCGAGGAACGCGTCGGCGGCCCGGCGGAACTCCCGCGGCCTGGTCCAGATCATCGGGTGACGGCCGGAATCGACGAGAAACGCCTCGGACCCGCGCACCGCGCGGACGAGGTCCATCGTCTGCCGCCCGATGTCGGGGAGCAGTTCGTCGCCGAGGCTCGCCGTGAAGAGAACCGGACAATGGACGTCGTCGAGGCGGCCGCGGAACGGATCGCCGCCGGCGCGGCCGACGCGGTCGATGAAGTCGGTGTCGGCCGCGACGACCTGCTCCCAGTCGTCGCCGTGCCCGCGGCGCCAGAACTCGACCAACTGCGGCGGGCGGATGGCGCGGGCCACGGCGGCGCGGCGCAGGAACTCCGGATCGTAGCGGCGGACGGCGCTGTCCACGACCGCCGCGCGAACGAGGCCGGGGCGCGTCGCGGCGAGGATCAGCGCGGCCACGCCGCCGCCGCTCGTGCCGACGACGAGCGCCCGCTCTTCGCCGAGCCCTTCGATCAGCGCCGCGGCCGACGCCGCGCAGAGATCCCACCAGTCGTCCGGCCAGCGCTCGATGCGCGAGGAGAGGCCGGTCCCCGGCAGGTCGGGCACGACGACGCGGAAGCGCCGCGCGAAGTGGGCGATCTCCCCGTCGTAGTGGACGGCGGTCGTCGTCGATCCCGGAAGGACCACGAGGAGCGGTCCTTGGCCTTGCTCGACGTAATGGATGCGGCGTCCTCGCCAGTCGAAGAACCCCATGCCCGCACGATAGCGCATCGCCCGGCCGTCCGCAGGAGGGGCCGGCGGCGAGGCCGAATCCCGCGCGGAGACGAGGCGCCGCCCCGCGGGACGACGCGTCCTCGGACGAGCCGCGCGCGGCGGGACGGGCCGCGGAGGCGCCGCCGCCGAAAGGAATGCGGCGGACCGCCGATTCGCCGTACGGTGTAGAGTCTTGCGCTTCTCATCCCGCGGGAGGCTCTCCGCATGCCGCGCCCGGTTTCCGTCTCGCTCGCCGCGCTCGCCGCGGTTCTCTCCTTTTCCGCGGCCCCCGCCGCGGTCCCGCCCGCGGGCCCCGGCCCGGCGGCCGAAACGCTGCTCCTCCGCGCCCCGACGATCGGCGGCGGGCGGATCGTCTTCGCCCACGCCGGCGACCTCTGGAGCGTCGGCCTCGCCGGCGGCGAGGCGCGCCGCCTCACCGCGGGGGACGGCACGGCGAGCGACCCCCATCTCTCCCCCGACGGCGCGTGGCTGGCCTACACGCTGCGCCGCGACGGCAACGCCGACGTCTACGTGATGTCCGCCGCGGGCGGGACGTCGCGCCGCCTGACGTGGCACCCCGGCGACGACCTCGTCCGCGGTTGGTCCCCCGACGGCGCGAAGGTCCTCTTCGCCTCGCCCCGCGACGCGGCGAACGACCGCTGCGACCAGCTCTTCCTCGTCCCGCGCGACGGCGGCTGGCCGACGCCCCTGCCCCCGCCGATGGCGGAGCGCGGCGCCCTCTCCGCCGACGGCCGCCTCCTCGCCTACACGCCGCTGCACGACGGCTTCTGGACCTGGAAGCGGTACCGCGGCGGGATGACGACGCCGGTCCGGATCTACGACCTCGCGGCGCGGACGACGGCCGAGGCGCCGCACGAGAACGCCAGCGACACCTTCCCGACGTGGCTCGGCGGCAAGCTCTACTTCCTCTCCGACCGCGCGGGGACGATGAACGTCTTCGTCTACGACCCCGCGACGCGCGCCGTCCGCCGCCTGACCGACCACGCCGACTACGACGTCCGCTCCCTCGCCGCCGGCGACGGCCTCCTCGTCTACGAGCAGGCGGGGCGCATCCATCTCCTCGACCCGGCGACCGGCGTCTCCCGCGCGGTCGCGGTCCGCGTCGTCGGCGAATTGCCCGCGCTCGCGCCGCGCCTCGCCGCGGCGGCGCAGTCGATCGAGTCGTTCGGGATCTCCCCGACCGGCGCGCGCGCCCTCTTCGCCGCGCGCGGCGAGATCTTCACCGTGCCGGCGGAGCGCGGCGCGCCGCGCGACGTCTCGCGCACCCCCGGCGCGCACGAGCGCTATCCGGCCTGGTCCCCCGACGGGCAGCGGATCGCCTATCTCTCCGACGCCTCGGGCGAGTACCGCCTCCACGTGCGCGACCAGGCGGGGCTCGAGCCGCCGCTCGTCGTGGACCTCGGTCCGGGGAACTTCTTCTACGAGCCGCGCTGGTCCCCCGACGGACGCCGGATCGCGCTGACCGACAAGCGGCTCAACGTCTGGATCGTCGACCTCGCCGAGAAGCGCGGCGCGGTCGTGGACACGGACACCTACGAATCGCCGGAGCGGAGCCTCGATCCGGACTGGTCGCCCGACGGCCGCTACCTCGCCTACACCAAGCGGCTCAAGAACCACCTCCGCGCCGTCTTCGTCCACGACATCGTGACCGGCGCGAAGCGGCAGGTGACCGACGGCGCGCGGGACGCCGTCTCCGCCCGCTTCAGCGCCGACGGCAAGTACCTCTACTTCGCCGCCAGCGCGAACTACGGCCTCAACGCCGGCTGGCTGGAGATGTCGTCGTTCGAGCGGCCGGTGCGGCGCGCGCTGCAGCTCGCGATCCTCGCCGCCGACGAGCCGTCGCCGGTCGGCCTGGAGAGCGACGAGGAGCCGCCCGCCGCCGTCGGCTCGCTCGCCGACAAGCGCCCCGCCGCGGCGAAGGCCAAGACGCGCCACAAGCGGCCCGCGCCGAAGAAGCCCGCCGCGCCGGCGCGCCCCGGCGAGACGCGGATCGACTTCGACGGAATCGGCGGCCGCATCGTCGCCCTGCCGCTCCCCGAGGGGGACTACCGCACGCTGCGCCCCGGCGCCGGCGAAACGCTCTTCTACCTCGAGGGCGGGGACCTGCAGGGGGGCGGCGCGCTGCACCGCTTCGACCTCGCGACGCGCGAGGACAAGGTCGTCTTCGACAACGTCGCCGAGTTCGACCTCGCCTTCGACGGCAACCGGCTGATCTTCCGCGGCAAGGAGGACGCCTACTTCGTCGCCGACGCCGACGCCGCGCCGGACGCCGAGCCGCTGCCGCTCAAGCTCGAGGGGATGGTCGCGCCGATCGACCCGCGCGAGGAATGGCGCGAGATCTTCGACGAGGCGTGGCGCCAGTGGCGGGACTTCTTCTACGACCCGGGGCTGCACGGCGTGGACTGGAACGCCGCGCGGGAGAAGTACCGCGTCTTCCTGCCGCACGTCGCGCACCGCTGCGACCTCACGTATCTCCTGTCGGAGATGGGCGGCGAGCTCGTCGCCGGGCACGTCTTCGTGGACGATCCGCCCCCCGAGACCGCGCCCGGGCCGCGCGTCGGCCTGCTCGGCGCCGACGTCGAGCCGGACGGAGGCTTCTACCGCATCGCGCGGATCCTGCGCCGGCGCGCCGCCGAAGGGGACGCGCCGCCGCCGCTCGCCGCGCCCGGGCTCGGCGTGCGCGAAGGGGACTACATCGTCGCCGTGGACGGCCGCCCGGTCTCGACCGGCGACGAGCTGTTCCGCTGGCTCGACGGCGCCGCGGGCCGTCCGACGCTCCTCACGGTCAACGACCGCCCGTCGGCCGCCGGCGCGCGCACCGTCGAGATCCTGCCGATCGAGGACGAGACGTCGCTGCGCCGCCGCGCGCGGGTCGAGGCGGCGCGGGCCCGCGTCGCCGAGCTCTCGAACGGACGGCTCGGCTACGTCGATCTGCCCGACACCGGCACGCTCGGCTACGACGCGTTCAACCGGGACTACTTCTCGCAGGCCGACAAGGACGGCCTGATCGTGGACGACCGCTTCAACAGCGGCGGCGCCGTCGCCGACTACATCCTCGACCTGCTCGGCCGCGCGCCGCTCGCCTGGTGGGCGACGCGCGAGGGGGCGGTCTTCTCCAGCCCGGCCGCCGCGGTCTTCGGGCCGCGCGTGATGCTGATCAACGAGTACTCCTCGTCGGGCGGCGACGCGCTGGCGCAGTTCTTCCGCCGGCGCGGCCTCGGGCCGCTCGTCGGGCGGCGCACGTGGGGCGGCCTGGTCGGCGTGCTCGACGATCCGCCGCTGCTCGACGGCGGCGCGGTCAGCGCGCCGGGGGTCGCGGTCTTCAGCCCCGAAGGGCGCTGGGAAGTGGAAAACGAAGGGGTCGCCCCGGACGTGGACGTGGCGGAGACGCCGCAGGACGCGGCCGCGGGGCGCGATCCGCAGCTCGAGAAGGCGGTCGAGCTGGCGCTGCGCGCCCTCGCCGCCGCGCCGCCGCGCCCCGCGCGTCCGCCCTACCCGGTGAAGCGGCAGACGCGCTGAGGACGCCGCCGCGCGAGGACGCGGCGGACCGACGAACGCGGGCGGAGCCCCGCGCCGGAGGAGAGGTCTCGTGGGCACGACGACGGTGAGGTTCCCCGGCGGAACCGGCGCGTGGCTCGTCGGCAAGCTCGAGCGGCCCGACGGGCCGGAGCGCGCGACGGCGCTCTTCGCGCACTGCTTCACCTGCGGCAAGGACCTCAAGTCGATCGTGCGGCTGACGCGCGAGCTCGCGGCGCGCGGCGTGGCGAGCCTGCGGTTCGACTTCTCCGGCGTCGGCGAAAGCGAGGGGGATTTCGCCGAAACGAGCTTCTCGACCAACGTCGCCGACATCCTCGCCGCGGCCGACTTCCTGCGCGGCCGCGGCCTCGCGCCGGCGCTCCTCGTCGGCCACAGCCTCGGCGGCACGGCGACGCTCGCCGCGGCGGGACGCGTCGCCGAAGCGCGGCTCGTCGCGACGATCGCCGCCGTCTCCCGCGCGGACCACTTCCGCGAAACGCTGCTGCGCCTCGCCCCCGAGCTGCCGACGGCCGGGCGGGCGGAGATCGTCCTCGGCGGCCGCCGCGTCGCGCTCGGTCCGCGGCTGCTCGACGGCCTCGACCAGCGGCGGCTCGACGAGGAGATCGCCGCGCTCGGCAAGCCGCTCCTCGTCTTCCATTCGCCGCAGGACGAGACCGTGCCGTTCGCGGAGGCGGAGCGGATCTTCGCCCTCGCGCGCCCGCCGAAATCGTTCCTCTGCCTCGACGGCGCGGACCACCTGCTGCTGCGCGCCGAGAAGGATGTCCGCTACGTCGCCGCGGTCCTGGCGGCGGCGCTCGAGCGCGGCGCGCCGGAGGCGTGACCGCGCGGCAAGGAGAGACCGATGGTCCTGGTGCTGATCAACTACACGAAGCCGTACGAACAGGTCGCCGCGGTCGTCGCCGAGCACCGCGCCTTCCTCGGAAAGCACTACGCGGCCGGCACGCTGGTCGTCTCCGGGCCGCGCGCGACGAAGACCGGCGGCATCGTTCTCGCCCGCGGCAAGAGCGCCGCCGAGGTGGCCGAGATCTTCAAGCAGGACCCGTACGCCCTGCACGGCGTCGCGACCCACGAGGTGATCGAGTTCGACGCCGTGAAGCACGCCCCGGGGTTCGAGCCGTTCCTCTAGGCGGGCCGCCGCGCGGGGGACGGCCGGGGCGCCGCCGCCCGGCCGCCGCGCGCCGTCACCTGCGTGGTACGCCGCTTTGACACGGCGCGGGCGGTGCGCGAGACTCGTCCCCCGGGGAAAGGAGCCGCGGGTGCCATCGGGCGGGGCCAGCGTCCGCGAATCTGGGTCCAAGCGACTGATGGCCAAGGCGGTCGCCCTGTTCCTCGTGTCGTTTCTGGTGATCCTCGGGATCGTCGGCTACCTGTTCTTCCACGACTTCGACCAGCGGACCGTCCGCTCCAAGCTCGCCGAGGCGGCCGACTCGGCCCGCACCCTGGCCAGCGCGCTCTACCGCGAAATCGCCCCCTCCGGCACGTTCGACTTCGTGCGGATCGTCGAGCGCCGCGCGGCGCTGGCCCAGACGATCGACCAGTACACCTCGCAGCTCAAGTACGTGCAGTACGTGGACGTCCTCGACGACGCCGGGCGGCTGATCTTCCGCCGCCGTCTCGACCGCGGCGGCGACTGGCAGCTCCAGCTCGGCGGCGCGTTCGGCGGGCAGGCGCCGACGACCCCCGACGCCCCGCCGGCGGCCCCCGAGTTCTTCGACCCCGGCCGGACGCCCGAAACGCCGTCCCAGGTGCGCGTCGTGCCGGTCCCGTTCGGCGCCGGCGGCGGCATGCTCCTGCTCGGCGTCACCGCCGGCCCGCTCGATCAGGAGGTCGCGCGGATCCGGCAGGCGCTGGTCCTGCGGCTGACGCTCGGCGGCCTCGTCTCGGTGATGCTTCTCTTCGTGGCCTTCGTCTTCCTCATGCGCGTCATCGCCAAGACGCGGAAGCTCGAGGCGGAACAGCAGCGCGACCAGCAGCTCGCCTACCTCGGCACGCTCGCCTCCGGCCTCGCCCACGAAATCCGGAACCCGCTCAACGCGATGAACATCAACCTGCAGCTGCTCGAGGAGGAGCTGCAGACCGACGAGCTGCCGGCGGAGACGGTGGAGCTGCTCCGCTCGTCGCGCAGCGAGGTGCTGCGCCTCGAGCGGCTGGTCAAGGACTTCCTCGCCTTCGCCAGGCCGCAGACGGCGAAGCGCGAGGATCTGCCGGTCGGCGCGTTCGCGGCGGACGTCGTGCGCTTCATGCGGCCGCTCTTCTCCGAGGCGCAGGTCCGCCTCGAGTTGACGGTCGAGCCGTCGGCGCCGGTCGTGCGGATCGCCCCGGCGCAGGTGCGCCAGGCCCTGCTCAACATCCTGCAGAACGCGCTCGAGGCGAGCCCGCCGGGCACGACGGTCAAGGTCGTCGCCGGCGCGACGCCGCGCGGCGAGGCGCGGATCGACGTCGTGGACCAGGGGCCCGGAATTCCCGTCGAGGCGCGGCGCGAGATCTTCCAAGTCTTCTGGTCGCGCAAGCCGGCCGGCTCGGGGCTCGGCCTGCCGATCGCGCTGCGCGCCGTCGAGGTGCACGGCGGGCGGATCGAGGTCGAGAGCGCCGAGGGGGCGGGCAGCACCTTCCGGATCGTGCTGCCGCCCGCGATGGCCGCGCCGGAGGCGATCGCGATGCGAGGGGGACCGTCATGAACCACGACGACGCGACGAAGCGCGCCGAGGAGCTGCGCCGCGAGCTGTGGCGCCACCGCCGCCTCTACTACGTCGAGGCGCGCCCGGAAATCACGGACTTCGAGTACGACGCGCTCGAGGCGGAGCTGCTGAAGATCGAGACGGAGTTTCCCGATCTCGCGACCCCCGACTCGCCGACGCGGCGCGTCGGCCATCCGATCGAGGGGGACTTTCCGCCGGCGCGCCACACCGAGCGGATGCTCTCGCTGGAGAACACCTACAGCGAGGCGGAGCTCGCCGACTGGGAGAGCCGGCTGCGACGCGCGGCGTCGGTCCCCGACGGCGAGGAGATCGAGTACTCGGTCGAGCACAAGATCGACGGCGTCTCGGTGGCGGTGATCTACGAAGGCGGCACGCTGGTCCGCGCCGTCTCGCGCGGCGACGGGGCGGTCGGCGAGGAGATCACCTCGAACGTGCGGACGATCCGCTCGCTGCCGCTGCGCCTCGCGCCGCCGTTCCGCCGCCTCGAGGCGCGCGGCGAGATCTTCTTCCCCAAGGCGCCGTTCGCCGCGCTCAACCGCGAGCGCGACGAGGCCGGGCAGCCGGTCTTCGCCAACCCGCGCAACGCCGCCGCCGGCACGCTGCGCCAGCAGGATCCGCGGATCGTCGCCGCGCGGCCGCTCGACCTTCACTTCTGGCAGGCGGTGCAGCTCGACGGCGAGCGCCCCGCGCGGCACCTCGACGGCCTCGCGCTGCTGGAGAAGGCCGGCCTGCGGGTCAACCCGAACCGCCGGCTGGTGCGCGGCCTCGCCGCCGTGCGCGCGTACATCGAGGAGTGGCGCGAAGGGCGGCGCGACCTGCCGTACGAGGTGGACGGGATCGTCGTCAAGGCGAACGACACCGCGCTGCGCGAGGCGGCGGGGGCGACCTCGAAGTTCCCGCGCTGGGCAGTGGCGTTCAAGTACCCCGCCGAACAGTCGGCGACCCATCTCGTCGCCGTGACGGTGCAGGTCGGGCGGACCGGCGTGCTGACTCCGGTCGCCGAGCTCGAGCCGGTGCGGATCTCCGGCAGCACCGTGGCGCGGGCCACGCTCCACAACTTCGAGGAGGTCGAGCGGCTCGGGGTGATGATCGGCGACACCGTCCTCGTCGAGAAGGGGGGCGAGGTCATTCCGAAGGTCGTCGGGCCGGTCCTCGCCAAGCGGCCGCCCGACGCGCGCCCGATCGTCCCGCCGACGAACTGCCCCGCCTGCGGCGAGCCGGCGCACCGCCTCGAGGGGGAGGTCGCGTTGCGCTGCGTCAATCCCGCCTGTCCGGCGCGGCGCCGCCAGGCGCTCGAGCATTTCGCGCGCCGCGCGGCGATGGACATCGAAGGGCTCGGCCCGGCGCTGATCGACCAGCTCGTCGGCAAGGAGATGGTCGCCGACGTCGCCGACCTCTACGCGCTGCAGGCGGAACAGCTCGCGGGGCTGGAGCGGATGGCGGAGAAGTCGGCGCGCAACGTCGTCGAGGAGATCGAGGCGAGCAAGACGCGTCCCCTCTCGCGGCTCCTCTTCGCGCTCGGCGTGCGGCAGGTCGGCGAGCGGGCGGCGCGGACGATCGCCCGCAGCTTCGGCACGCTCGACGCGCTCGTCGAGGTGGCGGGGCGGCTCGACGCGGAAGCGGTCCTCGGGCAACTGCCCGACATCGGCCCGGAGACGGCGGCGGCGCTGCTGGAGTTCCTTCGTTCTTCCGCGGGCCGCGCGCTGCTCGCCAAGTTGCGCGCGGCGGGGGTGCGGACCGACGAGCCGCAGGCGGCGCCGGTCGCGGCCGGGCCGTTCGCGGGGAAGACGGTCGTGCTCACCGGAACGCTGGCCGGGATGACGCGCGACGAGGCGAAGGCGCGGCTGGAGCGGGCCGGGGCGCGGGTCAGCGGCTCGGTCAGCGCCAAGACGGACTTCGTCGTCGCCGGCGCCGAGGCCGGAAGCAAGCTCGACAAGGCGCGCGCGCTCGGCGTGGCCGTGCTGGACGAACGGACGATGCTGACGATGCTGGGAGAGGAACGATGACCGCGGAGGAACGGCGCGGCAGGATCGTGATCGTGGACGACGACGCCGGCGGCCGTCAGGCGATGGCGCGGGCGCTGGAGCGGGTCGGCTTCGAAGTGGCCCCGTTCGCCGACGGCATCGAGGCGCTGGCGTTCCTGCGCGAGCATCCCGACACGGAGCTCGTCCTGACCGACCTGCGGATGCCGGGGATCGACGGGATCGAGGTCCTGCGCCGCGCGCGGGAGCTGGTCGCCGACATCGGCGTGCTGATGATCACCGCCTACGGCTCGGTCGAGACCGCCGTCGGCGCGATGAAGTTCGGCGCCGAGGACTACCTCGAGAAGCCGGTCAACCTCGACGTCCTGCGCGGACGCGTGACGACGCTGGTGGAGAAGGTCCGCCTCGGCCGCGAGGTGAACGAGTTCCGCGAGGTCGAGCGGATCCTCGTCGAGCAGGGCGCGTTCGAGGGGATGGTCGGCCAGACGCCGGCGATGATGGAGCTGTTCCGCAAGATCCAGCAGGTCGCGGCGGCCCGCTCGTCGGTGCTGATCCTCGGCGAGTCGGGCGCCGGCAAGGAGCTGGTCGCCCGGGCGATCCACCGCCACTCGCCGCGCGCGCGCCAGACGTTCCTGCCGGTGGACTGCGCGGCGATCCCGGCGGAGATCCTCGAGTCGGAGCTGTTCGGCCACGAGCGGGGCGCCTTCACCGGCGCGCAAATGCGCAAGCCGGGGAAGTTCGAGCTGGCGACCGGCGGCACCCTCTTCCTCGACGAGATCGGCGAGTTGCCGCTGGCCCTGCAGGCCAAGCTGCTGCGGGCGCTGGAGACGCAGACCTTCATGCGGGTCGGCGGCACCGAGGAAGTGCACGTGGACGTGCGGGTCCTCGCCGCGACGAACCGCGACCTCGGCCGGATGGCCGACGCCGGCGAGTTCCGTCAGGACCTCTACTACCGCCTCGCCGTGGTCACGCTGCGGATCCCGTCGCTGCGCGAGCGGCGCTCCGACGTGCCGCTGCTCGCCGCCTCGTTCCTCGAGCGGTTCGCCAAGGAGAACGGGCGCAAGACGCCGCTCCTCACGCCGGACGCGCTGCAGGTGCTGAAGCACGCCCCGTGGCCGGGCAACGTCCGCGAACTGCGCAACATGATGGAGTCGCTGGTGATCCTCCATCCCGGCGAGGAGGTGCAGGCCCAGCACCTGCCGGAGGAACTCCGCCGCGCCGCGCGCGAGGAGGAACTGTCGGCCGGCGAGCTCGCCCTGCCGGCCAGCTCCGGCGCGCTCGTCGGGCGGACGATGGAGGAGATCGAGCGGGAAGTGATCCTGAAGACGCTCGAGCGGACGGCGGGGAACCGCACCGCCGCCGCGGAGATGCTCGGGATCGGCCTGCGGACCCTCCAGCGGAAGATCAAGCAGTACCGCGAGGAAGGGTATCCGGTCATGGGCGCCGACATCGGCGATTGAACGTATTTCTCTCGTCCGGGAACGCGGCGCCGCGTCCGGGCGTTGTTCGATGAAGGACCGGGCGGAGAAGCCGCCCGCGGAGGACTCAATGAACCGTGCAAAGCCGTTCGTCGTGGCCGGGATGATCGCCCTTTCCGCCGTCGCGGGTCTCGCGGTGGCGTGGCTAGTTCCCGGCGCCGCCACCGAGGCGAACGCCGCCACCGGCGACTTGAAGCTCGCCCCGCCCCCGCCCGCTTCGGCGGCGGTCAACGTTCCCTCCTTCGCCGACCTCGCCGAGCGCGCGACCCCCTCGGTCGTCGCGATCACCTCGAGCAAGATGGTCGAGCAGGGCCGGGACCAGAAGGACTTCTTCGACAACCCGTTCTTCCGCCGCTTTTTCCGCGACAACCCGTTCGGCGGCGGCTCGGACGACGACGAGAACAACGACGCCCAGCCGCAGTCGCGCGACAACCGCCGGCAGCAGCCCCGCAAGGAAAAGAAAATGTGGGGCGGCTCGGGGTTCTTCATCACCGCCGACGGCTACATCCTGACCAACAAGCACGTCGTGGACGGCGCCGAGGAGCTGTTCGTCCGCACCGGGTCGATGGCCCAGACGGACGAAGGGCTCAAGGCGCGGCTCGTCGGCAAGGATCCGTACCTCGACCTCGCGCTGCTCAAGGTCGAGGGGCGCAACGACTGGCCGGCTCTCCCGCTCGGCGACTCCGACCGCGTGCGGGTCGGCGAGTGGGCCGTGGCGATCGGCAACCCGATCATGTTCCGCAACTCGGTCACCGTCGGCGTGGTCAGCGGCAAGGGACGGCGGCTCGACTTCGATCCGTCGAACCTCGGCGACTACATCCAGACCGACGCCTCGATCAACTTCGGCAACTCGGGCGGGCCGCTGCTCAACGCGCGCGGCGAGGTGATCGGGATCAGCACCGCGATCATCCGCGACGAGCCGGGCACGATGGGCGGCAACGGCTACATCCAGGGGATCGGCTTCGCGCTGCCGATCAGCGCGGCGAAGAAGGTCCTGAACCAGCTCGCCGGAACCGGCACCGTGAAGCGCGGCTACCTCGGCGTCTCGGTGCAGGCGATGGACCCGGAGCGGGCCGACTACCTCGGCGCGCCGAAGGGACGCGGGGCCTACGTCGCGCGCGTGGACAAGGGAACGCCGGCCGACAAGGCGGGCGTGAAGCCGGACGACATCATCCTCGCGGTGGACGGCAAGGCGGTGAACTCGAGCGAGGAGCTGGTCAACGAGGTCAGCGCGCACAGCCCCGGCGAGAAGATCCGCCTGACGCTTTGGCGCGAGAAGCGCGAGACGGACGTCGTCGTGACCTTGGCCGAACGGAAGGTCGGGACGGAGCCGCAGGAGAAGGGCGGCGACGAAGAGACGACGCCGGACGAGACGGCCGCGACCGCGCTCGGCTTCAGCGTCGGCCCGCTGCCGCAGGCGCTGCGGGACCGTCTCTCCAAGATGGATCCGCCGGTCAAGGGGATCCTGATCACCGACGTCGATCCCTCCTCGGCCGCCGCCGCGAAGGGGCTCGCCGCCGGGCTGATCCTGCTCGAGATCAACAACGCGCCGACGCCGACCGCGGACGCCTACCGCAAGGCGGCCGCGGCCGTGCCGCCGGGAAGCGTGGTCAAGCTGCGCGTTTTGGACCGCTCGGGAGACGAGTTCACGCTCTTCTTCCGCGCGCCGAACAAGAAGTGAAGGGCGGCTCGCGGGCGCGGGGCGCCGCGGTCCTCGTCGCCGACGACGAGGCGGCGATCCGCGACGCCCTGCGGCTCGTCCTCGAGCACGAGGGGTACCGCGTCTCGGAGGCGCCGGACGGCGAGCAGGCGGTGCGGCTCGTCGAGTCGGGCCATCCGGACGCGGTGCTGCTCGACATCCGGATGCCGCACATGGACGGGCTCGCCGCGCTGGAGCGGATCCGCGCGGCGGCGCCCGACCTTCCGGTGCTGATGATCTCCGGCCACGGCACGATCGAGACCGCCGTGCGCGCGCTCCGCGCCGGGGCGCAGGACTTCCTCGAGAAGCCGCTGGAGCGGGACGTCGTCCTGCGGCGGCTCGAGGCGGCGCTGGAGCGGGCGCGGTTGCGCGAGGAGGTGGCGGAGGTCCGGAGCGACGACGGCCTGCGCCATCAGCTCGTCGGCGGCTCGGCGCCGATGGAGAAGCTGCGCGAGCTGATCCGCCGCGCCGGCCCGACGCAGGCCACCGTGCTGATCACCGGCCCCTCCGGCTCGGGCAAGGAGCTCGTCGCCCGCGCGATCCACCAGGCCAGCGCGAGGGCCGAGACGACGTTCGTCAAGGTCAACTGCGCCGCCGTGCCGGACGACCTGATCGAAAGCGAGCTGTTCGGCTTCGAGAAGGGCGCCTTCACCGGCGCCGCCGCGCGGCAGAAGGGGCGCTTCGCCCGCGCCGACGGCGGGACGATCTTCCTCGACGAGATCGGCGACATGTCGCTCCGCACGCAGGCCAAGGTGCTGCGCGCGCTCGAGTCGGGCGAGATCGAGCCGCTCGGCGCCGGCGGGCCGGTGCGGGTGGACGTCCGCGTGATCGCCGCGACGAACAAGGACCTCGCCGCGGAGATCGAGGCCGGCCGCTTCCGCGAGGACCTCTACTACCGCCTCGGCCGGCTGCCGATCCGCATCCCGCCGCTCGTCGAGCGGCGCGACGACGTCCCCGCGCTGGTCGAGCATCTCGCGCGGCTGATTTGCCGCGAGAACAACCTCCGTCCGCGGCGCTTCACCGGCGGCGCGATCGAGGCGCTCGCGGCGCGCGACTGGCCGGGGAACGTCCGCGAGCTCCGCAACACGCTCGAGCGGGCGATCATCCTCGCGCCGGGGGAGACGATCGAGGCCTCCGACCTGCCGGACGGCGACGGGCCGGCGCGCTCCGCGGCGGCCGAGTGGCTCGACGCGCCGACGCTCAAGGACTTCAAGGAGCGGTCGGAGCGCGACTACCTGCGGCGGCAACTGGAGCGGCACGAGTGGAACATCACCCGCACCGCGCAGGCGATCGACACGCCGCGCTCGAACCTCTACAAGCGGCTCGAGCACCACGGGCTGGCCCGCTTCGCCGGGGCGCGCGCGCCCGACGAGTCGGACGACTGAGCGTCAGGCGCCGCGGCAGACGAAGCGGACGACTGAGCGTCAGGCGCCGCGGGAGACGAAGCGGACGACTGAGCGCCAGGCGCCGCGGCAGACGAAGCCGCGGATCCCGACACGCGAACCGCGCGGGGACAACCCCGCGCGGTTTCGTTTTCGCCTCGTCCGCGGCGGACGGCGTCAGGCGTACATC
>JAJFTU010000196.1 GCA_021372775.1 bacterium
GAACGCCGGCCCGGCGATGTCGAGGTGCGCCCACGGCCGCTTCGCGTCGGCGAACGTCTCGAGGAACAGCGCCGCGGTGATCGCGCCGCCGAACCGGCCGCCGGTGTTCTTCATGTCGGCGACGTCGCTCTTCAGGCCGTCGCGGTACTCCTGGATCAGCGGCAGCCGCCAGAGCTTCTCGCCCGCGCGCGCCGCCGCCGCGGCGAGGTCCGCGGCCAGCGCGTCGCTGTTCGAGAAGAGACCGCTGCAGTTGTTCCCGAGCGCGACGCAGCAGGCGCCGGTCAGCGTCGCGACGTCCACCACCGCGTCCGCCTTGACCGTCGTCTTGGCGTAGTCGAGGAGGTCGGCGAGGACGAGGCGCCCTTCGGCGTCGGTGTTGTTGACCTCGACCGTCTTCCCGGCGCGCGTCACGAGGACGTCCCCCGGCTTGTAGGAGCGGCCGGAGACGAGGTTCTCCACCAGCCCGACGACGGCGTGCACCTCCACCGGGGCCTTCATCCGGGCCAGCGCGACGAGGGCGCCGACCGCGGCCGCGGCCCCGCCCATGTCGCACTTCATCGTGTCCATCCCATCGGCGTTCTTGAGGTCGTAGCCGCCGGCGTCGAACGTCACTCCCTTGCCGACGAACGCGACGCGCGCCTTGGCCCGCCCGCGCGGCTTGTAGACGACGTGCACGACGCGCGGCGTCCGCTCCGAGCCGCGGCCGACCGCGAGCAGCGCGTTCATCCCCTCCCGCTCGATCCGCGCCGGCTCGAAGACCCGCGCCCGCGCCGCCGTCCCCGCGACCGCGCGGACGATCTCCGCGGCCATCGTTTCGGGGTAGATCTCGGCGGCCGGGAGGTTGACGACGTCGCGCGCCCACTTCGCCGCCGCGACCAAGGCCGCCGCCGGCGCGAGGACCGCCGCGCCCGGCCCCTTCGGCCCGACGCAGATCGTCGCCTTGTCGAGGAGCGGCGTCCGCTTCGACGGTTCCGTCAGGAACGGCTCGAAGCGGTAAGCGCCCAGCGCGAGCCCTTCGGCGACGGCGCGGACGATCTCCTCGACGCCGAGCTTCCCCGCGGCGCGGGGCGGCGCGACGACGAGCGAGCCGACGCGCTCCTGCTGCGCGAGACGCGCCGCCGCCGCCGCCGCGCGGTGCAGCGTCTCGGCGTCGAGCCGGTCGGCCGCGCCGAGCCCGGCGACGAGCAGCAGCCGCGCCCCCTTGCCCGGGGCGAGCGGAACCATGAGCGTCTCGCCGCGCGCCCCCTTGTGCCGCCGGCGGCGCGCCGCCGCCTCGTACGCGGCGCGGTCCGCGGCCGCCGGCAGGGCGAGCGGGGCGCCCTCGAAACGGAACATCAACAGCCCTTCCGCGCGCACGGTCTCCGGCGCGCGGCGCGAGACTTCGATCCGCGGAAGCGTCATCGTCGATCCATCCTCTGCGCGCCGCTCAGCGGCGCAGCTTGTCGAGCAGGCGCGCGGCGACCGCGCCGGAACCCAGGCCGATCTCGTCCAGGAGCTGCTTGCGCGAGCCGTGGGCGACGAACCGGTCGGGAATGCCGAAGATCAGCGGCGGCGCGGCGAGGGGAATCCCCTCCTCGACGCAGGCCTCGCAGACCGCGGCGCCGAAGCCGCCGCGGACCGTGTTCTCTTCGAGCGTCGCGACGAGCCGCGCCCCCGGCGCGAGCCGCCGCAGCATCGCGACGTCGAGCGGCTTCACGAACCGCGCGTTGACGACCGTCGGCGAGTGGCCGGCGGCGCGCAGCTCCTTCGCCGCGGCCTTCGCCGTCTCGACCATCGTCCCGACCGCGAGGAGCGCGACCGTCCCGTCCCCTTCCTCGAGCAGCTCCCAGGAGCCGATCGGCAGGACGCGCGGCTCGCGGGTGCGCGGCGCGGGGGAGTTGTCGCGCGGGTAGCGGATCGAGAACGGGCCGTCGGTCCGCGCGTAGGCCGTCTCGAGCAGGTCGGCCAGCTCGTCGGCGTCCTTCGGCGCGGCGACGACCATCTCCGGGATCAGCCGCATGTAGGTCAGGTCGTAGCAGCCGTGGTGCGTCGGCCCGTCCGCGCCGGCGATGCCGCCGCGGTCGAGGCAGAAGACGACCGGCAAACGCTGCAGGGAGACGTCGTGGAAGATGTGGTCGAAGGCGCGCTGCAGGAACGTCGAGTAGATCGCGCAGAACGGCCGCATCCCCTGCGTCGCCATCCCCGCGGCGAACGTCACCGCGTGCCCTTCGGCGATCCCGACGTCGAAGAACCGCTCGGGGAACTTCTCCTGGAACTTCGGCAGCCCGGTGCCCGGGCACATCGCGGCGGTGATCGCCACGACGTCCTTGCGCCGTCCGGCGAGGTCGACGAGCGCGTCGCCGAAGGCGTTGGTGTAGGAGGGCGGCGTCGTCGCGTCGACCGGCTTCGGCGCGGCGAGCGGCTTCCCCGTCGCCGGGTCGAACGGCGTCACGCCGTGCCACTTCAGCGGGTTCGCCTCGGCCGGCGCGTAGCCCTTTCCCTTGTGGGTCAGGACGTGCAGCAGCACCGGCTCGCTCGCGCTCCGCTCCTTGACCTTCTTCAGCACGCCGACCAGCGCCGCCATGTCGTGGCCGTCGATCGGCCCGAAGTAGTCGAAGCCGAGCGCCTCGAACAGCGCGCCGGGAACGAGGGCGCCCTTGACGCTCTGCAGCGTGCGCCGCGCCATCTCCCCGACCGGCGCGCCGACCTTCGGCGGCAGCTTGCCGAGGACGCGCGCGATCTCCCCCTTCATCCGCTGGTAGTAGGGGTGCGTCGTCAGCGTCGTCAGGTAGTGGGCGACGGCGCCGACGTTCGGCGAGATCGACATCGCGTTGTCGTTGAGGACGACGATGAGGTCGCGGTGCGAGGCGCCGGCGTTGTTGAGCGCCTCGAAGGCGAGCCCGCCGGTCATCGAGCCGTCGCCGATGATCGCCACGACCTTCCGCCCGCGCTCCCCCTTGAGGTCGCGTCCGGCGGCCATCCCCAGCGCCGCGCTCGGCGCGGTCGAGGCGTGCCCCGCGCCGAAGGCGTCGTATTCGCTCTCGTCCCGCTTGAGGAAGCCGGACATGCCGTCGTACTGGCGCAGCGTCGGGAAGCGGTCGCGCCGGCCGGTCAGCATCTTGTGCACGTAGGCCTGGTGACCGACGTCCCAGACGAGCAGGTCGCGCGGCGTGTCGAAGACGTAGTGCAGGGCGATCGTCAGCTCGACGACGCCGAGGCTCGACGCGAAGTGGCCGCCGTGGTGCGCGACCGACTTGATCAGGAACTCGCGGACTTCGGCCGCGAGCTCGACGAGTTCCGGAACGGCCAGGCCGCGCAGGTCGGCCGGGTCGTTGATCGAGGCGAGCCGCTCGACGCGTCCGCCGTCCTTCGCGTCGGCGCGCGCGCCGCCGCCGACCGCCCCGTCCTCCATCGCCTCGCTCCCCGTTTCAGCCTGAAGCAGTCCCGCGTCGTTCACTTGGACGCCCACTTGCGGATCCCTTCGCGCGTCCCGCCGATCTCGAGCAGCCGCTCCTTCGGCAGGACCGCCTCTTCGCGCGAGGCGACGACGAACGTCGCGCGGTCGCTGAGGAAGATCGCCTCCTCGGGGCAGGCCTCTTCGCACAGTCCGCAGTAGATGCAGCGGAGCATGTTGAGATCGAAGCGGGCCGGGTACTTCTCGACGTTGCTTTCCGGATACTCCGCCGGGACGATCTTGATCGCCTCGGAGGGACAAACGAACTCGCACAGTTGGCAGGCGACGCACTTCATCCGGCCGTCTTCGTCGGCCACGAGCGCCGGCACGCCGCGGTACCGCTCGGGCAGCGGCGACCCCTCCTCGGGGTACTGCCGCGTGACGCGGTCGCCGGGGCGCAGCGCGTGCTTGATCGTCGTCGTCAGGCCGCGGGCGATCTCGGGGAGGTACGCCCGTTCCGCCAAGGTCATCTTCTTTCGCGGGACCTTCACGCGCCCTCCGCGGCCTTATAACAAAGCCAAGTGGTTCATTTTACCCGCCGCGCGGCGGTCGCGTCAACGAAACGCGGCCGGGCCGCCCTCCGGCTCTCCGGCCGGCGGATCGAGCTGCTTCTCCCACGCCGCGACGACCGCCGCGACCCGCTCCAGCAGCCGCTCGACCGTGCCGTCGTTGAGGACCGCGACGTCGGCCAGGGCGAGCGTCGCGCGGAGCTGCTGCGCGTCCGGCCGCGCCTGATTCTCCCGCTCCTCGCGGGCGATGAACGTCGCGAGGTCGGGAACGTCCCCCTCCCGCCCGCGCTCGAGCGCGCGCCGCCAGCGGACCTCCACCGGCGCGTCCACGCCGAGCAGGCGGAAGTCCGGCCGACCCCGCAGCGCCTCGACCTCGGCCGGGCCGCGGATCGAATCGACGACCGCCCGAGCCGGCAGGCGCGGCAGCGTGCGCGCGGCGAGCGCCCCCGGCCCCTCCTCGCGCCGCAGCTTCTGGCCGAACTCGATCAGCGTCTCCCGCCCGACGTCGCGCCCGGCGGCGCGCGCCGCCTCGCGCACGATGTCGGAAAGGGAGAAGTACGCGTAGCCGCGCTCCCGCAGGAAGTCGGCGACCACGCCCTTCCCCGCCGCGTTCGGACCGGTCAGACCGACGATCATCGCTCTCTCCCCGCGGCGAGCCGCTTCACGACCAGACCCCGCGCCGAGGGGCGCGCCGACGTCGCCGCCGCCCCGGCCTCGACCAGCGACGCCTCGACCCGCGCGCGCCGCTCCGGCGCGGCGAGGGCGATCGCGAAGCCGCCGCCCCCCGCCCCGCAAACCTTGAAGCCCCACGCCCCCGCGGCGAGCGCCGCGGCGTTCAGCGCCGCGAGGCGCTCGGTCAGGACGAGCGGCGACCACTCCCGCCGCGCCGCGAGGTCGGCCTGCATCGCGCGGCCGAGCTTCCGCCAGTCGGCCGCGGCGAGCGCCGCGGCGGCCGAGGAGCCGGCCCGCGCGACCCGCGCCAGCGCCGTCTTCGCCGCGCGGTCGCCGTCGAGCCGCCGCCGGAACATGTCCCAGTTCGAGGGGCCGGAGCAGCGCGACTTCCCCGAATCGACGACCACCAGCCGCTCCGCGAGCGCCGCGAGCAGCGCGTCGTCGAGCCGCCGCACCAGCGCCCCGCCGGGGCGCTGCTCGACGACCACGAGCCCGCCCAGCCACGCCGCCTCGTGGTCCTGCGTGCCGGTGGGAATGCCCAGGAGCTGCGCCTCGACGTCGCGGACCAGCGGCACGATCTCGCCGCGCCGCGCGGGGCGGCCGGCGAGGCGCGTCGCGGCGGCGGCCGCGGCGACGCCCAAGGCCGACGACGTGCCGAGCCCCGAGCCGGCGGCGAGCGGCGAGAACGACGTCAGCGTCGTTCCTTCGGCCGGGCCGCAGAGCCGCGCGATCCGTTCGAGGAGTTCGAGCTTTCCGCGCCGGGCGCCGCGGGCGTCGCGCGGACGGTCGAGCGCGGCGCCGAGGTCGCGCGAAGCGAGGCGCAGCGCGCCGCGCCGCGGCGCGGGGCCGGCGGTCGCCTCGACGCGCAGCGAGAGGGCCGCGGCCACGGTGCACGCTCCCTCGTGGAGCAGCCCGAGCGGCCAGAGATCGAGCGTGCCTCCGGCGAGATCGGCCCGCACCGGCGCCGTCGCCCGCCACGTCTCGCCGCGCCGCGTTCCCGCCGTCGTCGCCATCGCCTCCGCCTTTCCCGGGCATGATACCCGCCGCGGCGCGCGCCCCGCCCGTCGTCCCGCCTCGCGGCGCCGCGGGCGCGAAGAGCGGCCGCGCGGCGCGGCGCGGATCGTGGCGTAGACTCGCCGCCATGGCGCAGAGGCGGCTCAGGGCGGTCTTCGTCGAAACGCATCTCGGCGGCTCGCACGAGGCGTTCGCCCGCGGCTGGATCGAGCGCAGCCGCCACGACTGGACGCTCCTCGGGCTTCCCGCCGAGCGCTGGAAGTGGCGGATGCGCGCCGCGGGGCTCGCGCTCGGCGAGCGGCTCGCCGCGCTCCGCCGCGCGCCCGACGTCGTCGTGGCGACGAGCCTCATCGACCTCGCCCACCTCAAGGCGCGCGCGGCGCTGCCGCCCCGCACCCGCTTCCTGCTCTACCTTCACGAGAACCAGTTCGACTATCCCCGCCCGCGCGGCGTCGCGCTCGAGCGCGGCTTCGCCATGGCCCACGTCGCCTCGCTCCTCGTCGCCGACGGCGCCGCGATCAACTCCCGCGCCCATCTGAACTCGCTCGCCGACGGCGCGCGGCGCTTCCTCGGCGAGGTCGCCGCCCCCGCCCCGCGCGGGCTCGCCGCCGCGCTCCGGCGGGTGCGGATCCTGCCGCCGGGGGTCGATTTCGACGGCTTCCCCGCGCCGGGGCCGCGCCCGCTCGGCGACCCGCCGGCGATCGTTTGGAACCACCGCTGGGAGGACGACAAGCGCCCCGCGGCCTTCGCGCGCCTCGTGCTCCGTCTCGCCGACGGCGACCGCCGCTTCCGCCTGATCCTGCTCGGCCCGTCGGCGCAGGCCAAGCCGCTGCCGCTCGACCTGATTCGCGGCCGCCTCGCCGACCGGATCGTCCGCGACGGCGCGGCGGAGACGCGCGCCGAGTACGTGGGGCAGCTCGCGCGCGGCGACGTCGCCGTCTCGCTCGCCGCGCAGGAGAACTTCGGCTACGCGGTGGTCGAGGCGATGGCCGCGGGATGCGTGCCGCTGCTGCCGGCGCGCCTCTCCTACCCCGAGATCCTGCCCCCCGCGCTGCGCGAGCCGCTGCTCTGCCGCACCGACCGCGAGACGCTGGCCCGCCTGACGACCTGGCTGCTCGAGCCGCGGCGGATCGAGGAGCTGCGGCCGCGGGTGATGCGCGCCGCGCGCCGGCACGCCTGGGAGCGCCGCGCCGCGGCCCTCGACGACTGGGTCGAGCGCGCCGCGCGCGACGCCGCCGAGCCGGCGCGGAAGCGCGCAGAGAGGCCGCGCGCGTCGAAGGGGTGAACGGCCGGACAGGTCCGGCGGGAGGCGTCAGGAGGCGTGCAGCGCGCGGCGCCGATAGCTTTCGATCAGCCGCGCGGCCCGCTCCGCCGAAACGCCGGCGAGACAGAGCGGCGGGATCGCCACCTCCGGCTCGTCCTCGTCGCGCAGCGTGACGACCACGCGGACGAAGAGCCCCGACCCGCGCGTCCCGACGTCGTCGATCCGCTCCCAGGGGAGGAAGCAGCGCTCGCCGAGGCCGTCGGCGAACGAGAGCCCCGCCCCGTCGAGGACCAGCGGCGGACCGTCGAGGCGCGAGGCGCGCCACGAGGCGAAGGCGAGAACGCCGAAGACGACGCCGCCGGCCAACGCGACGATCGTCGGCGCGACGACGCCGTCGAGTCCGGACTCGAACCCCAGCGCCAAGGCGCCCGCGCAGAGCGCGCCGGCGACGAGGGCGCGCGCGAGCAGCGCCCGCCGCTCGAGCGGCGTTTCGAAGCGCGCGGGAAGACTCTCGACGGCGTTCATCGAAGCCAATATAGCGGCCGGCCCCGCCCCGCCGCACGCAATTGAAGCGCCGCGCGGAGAAAGAGCGCGGCGCCCCCCGCTCGGCGCCTTTCGGAATCGCCCGGCCGACCGTCGGCGGGGCGTCCGCGCGGCGACGCTAGTCCCGCCGCTGGTCGAAGTAATGCACGATCGGCCGGTCGGCGCGGATCGGCCCGCGGACCTTCGCCCCGTCGCCGATCGAAAGGCGCGTCGCCTCGACCCGTCCCTTGACGCGCGCCGAGGGCCGGATGTCGAGCTGCTCGGAGACGACGACCGTTCCCTCGACCCGCCCCTCGATGCACGCCGATTCCGCCGTGACCGCGCCGCGCACGAGCCCGCCGGCGAGGACCCGCACCAGCGCCCCGCTGGTGACCGGGCCGTCCACCTCTCCGGCGACGACGACGGTCCCCGGCGAGTCGATCGCGCCGTGGAAGTGCAGCCGCGGGCCGACGACGGTCACGTCGTCCCCCCACGTTCGGGCGCCTTGATAGCGGTCGAGCAGCCGTTGCGGACGCATCGCCGCAGAGGATAACCCGACCGGCCCCGCCCCGTCCCCGCCGCGCCCGCGCCCCCGCCGCGCCGGAATTTCCGCCCCCGACGTGCGCGCCGCCGCGAACCGCGATACAATCCGCGCCGCTTTGCCGAAGAGAGTAAGAAGGGCCAGAGTAGCTCAGTGGCAGAGCAGCTGATTCGTAATCAGCAGGTCGCGAGTTCGACCCTCGCCTCTGGCTCCAGTCACTCCATCGGCATCGACGACGAGCCGGCCTCCGCCGGCTCTTTTCGTGTCCGGCGCCGCAAGCGGGTCCCGCGGCGCGGAGGATGGCGGATGACGACCTCCGGTTCCCGAGACGCCGCGGACGTCCTCACCGGGCTGCTGCGAAAGAAGTTCCGCCGCGAAGACCTGACCGTGCTGAAGATCATCCCCAACGCGGAGGGACAGGTCGTCCTCGTGGTCCAGTTCGGCGACCGTCCGGAGCGGGTCGCCAAGTCCCCCGCCCTGACGCTGCTCGCGGACGTCGAGAACGGCGCGGTCTACGGCGGACGCCCGGGAGACATCCTGCCGATGGTCGCCGCCGCGTTGACGCAGCCGGACCTGCAGGCGATGGAGCGCGTCGCCCGCGCCAAGCCGGCCTTCAGGAGACGCTGATCGCCTCGCGGCCGCGGGCCGCTACGGCCGGCCGAGGCGACGACGAGCTGAGCGATCGCGCGCCCGGAGCGCGGCCGGCGGCTACGCCCGGTCCTCGTCCGCCTCGGGCCCGCCGCCCGCAGGCGCCGCGAGAAGATCGGAGACCTGCGCGGCGAGCGTCTGGGCGCTGAACGGCTTCGGCAGGAAGGCGCGCCCCGGGCCGAGGTCGCGCTCTTCGCCGATCGCGCCGTCGGTGTAGCCGGAGACGAAGAGGACGCGCAGCGCGGCGCCGCGCTTCCGCAGCTCCTCCGCCAGGTCGCGGCCGTTCATCCCCGGCATGACGACGTCGGTCACGAGAAGGTCGAAGCTCCCCGCGTCCCGCTCGAAGACCTCGAGCGCCCGCGCGCCGTTCTCCGCCTCGACGACCTCGTAGCCCGCGCGACGCAGCGCGTCGGCGGCGAAGCCGCGCACCGCCGCTTCGTCTTCCGCGAGGAGGATCCGTCCCGATCCGGTCCGCAGCGGCGCCTCGCCGATCCGCGCCGGCGCGTCGAGCGGCGCGTCGATCCGCGGGAAGAGCAGCCGGAAGGTCGCGCCGCGCCCCGGCTCGCTCTCGACGTCGATCCGTCCGCCGCTCTGCACGACGATGCCGTAGACGGTCGCGAGGCCGAGCCCCGTCCCCTTGCCGCGGGCCTTCGTCGTGAAGAACGGCTCGAAGACGTGCTCGCGCACGTCCGGCGGCATGCCGCAGCCGTTGTCCGACACCGCCAGTTCGACCCAGCGCTCCGGCGCCCCCTCGGGCGTCGCCGGCGGGGTCTCGACGTTGCGCGTCGTCAGCCGCAGCCGCCCGCCGTTCGGCATCGCGTCGCGCGCGTTGACGGCCAGGTTGACGATCGCTTGAGCGAGCCGCCCCTCGTCCACGCGCACGTGGCCGAGCGAAAGATCGGGCGCGAATTCGACCGCGATGTTCTCCGGGATCAGCCGGCGCAGCAGCCCGTGGAGCTGGGCGACGACGGCGTTGAGGTCCACGACCCGCGGCGCGAGGACCTGCCGCCGGCCGAAGGCGAGGAGCTGCCGCGTGAACGCCGCCGCGCGCTGTCCGGCCCGCCGGATCTCCTCCGCGTAGAGGCGCCGCGGATCGCCCGGCGCGAAGTCGCCCAGCAGGAGTTCGGAATAGCCGCTGATCGCGGTGAGGACGTTGTTGAAGTCGTGCGCCACGCCGCCCGCGAGCCGCCCGACCGCCTCCATCTTCTGCGCCTGCCGCAGCGCGGCTTCCGAGCGGGCCAGTTCCTCGTGGGCCCGCTCCGCCGCGGCGCGCGCGCGCACCTGCCCCAGCATCAGCGCGAAGAAGACCAGCCCGACGACCATCCCCGCCACCGTCACGGCCAACGGCAGCCCCGCGAACGGGCGCGCGTCGAACCTCGGGCCGGCCACGACGGCCAGCGTCCACGGGCGCCCCGCGACCTCGAGCGGCAGCAGCGCCCTCCGCGCGCCGTCCGCGACGCGCGCGCCGCCCGGTCCCTCGTACAGCAGCGCGGCGGCGTCCTCCGACTTCGCGGCGTAGACGCGGACGCCGAAGCCGAGACGCCGCGCGCGCTCGGCGAGGACCGTCTCCAGCAGATCGCCCGCCCGGAACGGCGCGTAGACGAACCCTTCGAGGGCCGCGCGCCGCTCCGCGATCGACGCCGGCACGCCGCCTCCCGCGTAGACCGGGGCGTAGATGAGGAATCCCGCTTGCTTCTCGGGGTCGATCTCCTGCACCAACGTGACGGCGCCGGTCGCCGCGGCGAGGCCGGTGTCGCGCGCCCGCTCCATCGCCTCCCGCCGGCGCGGCTCGGTGGACATGTCGAAGCCGATCGCCGCGAGGTTCCGCCGGTCGCGCGGCTCGAGGTAGACGATCGCGTGCGTCTCCGGGCGCGGCGTCGCGGGCCAGATCTTGAACGGCTCGCCGCGCGCCGCGCTCATCCGCCGCTCGAGCGCCTCCCGCGGGCCGCGGACGCGCACGGAATAGCCGAGTCCCTGGATCCCCGGATAACGCTCAGTCAGTTGCAGCCGCTCGGAGAAGCGGCGGAACTCGACCGGATCGACGGAGTCGGAACCGGCGAAGAAGGCCGTCCCCGCCCGCAGCACGGCGACGTAGGCCTCCATCCGCGTCGCGACGGCGGCCCGCAGATCCCCCGCCGCCGCGTCGAAGCGCGCCCGGTCGCGCGCCTCGCCCAGCGAGGCGGCGTAGAGCCCGGTCAGCAGCGCAAGTGTCCAAGCGACCCCCAGCACGATCCACGGCGCGGCGACGTGCCGCCGCGCGAGTGGCCGCGGTGCCCTCGGACGGACCAATCCCATGCCGACGCTCCGGCGCTTCGACGCCCAACGCGCCCTTGGCGACAGGATAAGCCGCATCACCCGCGCGATGAAACTGGAATTCGGTCCTCGTTTCCCGACCCGCCGCGCGCCGCGGTTCGCTGTCGCCACAGCTTGTAGACGGCCGGGTAGACGAGCAACTCCAGCAGGAACGACGTCGCCAGCCCGCCGATCATCGGCGCGGCGATCCGCTTCATCACGTCGGCCCCCGCCGACGTGGACCACATGATCGGGAGCAGCCCCATGAACGCCGCGGCGACGGTCATCAGCTTCGGCCGGGCGCGCTTCACGGCGCCGTGGACGATCGCCTCGTCCAGGCCGCCCGCGTCGCGCAGCGCGCCGCGCTTCCGGTAGTCCTCGAACGACAGGTCCAGGAAGAGCAGCATGAAGACGCCGGTTTCGGCGTCCAGCCCGAGGAGCGCGATCATGCCGACCCACGCGGCGATCGACACGTTGTAGCCGAGCAGCCAGAACAGCCAGACCGCGCCGACCGCGGAGAACGGGACGGCGAGCATGACGAGCGAGGCCTTGAAGGCGGACTTTGTGTTCGCGAGGAGCAGGACGAAGATCAGCGCCAGCGTGATCGGCACGACGATCTTCAGCCGCTCCTTGACCCGGACCATGTTCTCGTACTGCCCGCTCCACTGCAGCGCGTAACCCGGCTTCAGCCGGAGTTCGTTGCCGACGAGCTTCTTGGCCTCCTCGACGTAGCCGCCGACGTCCCGCCCGGCGATGTCCACGTAGACGTACCCCGAGAGGAAGCCGTTCTCGTCGCGGATCATCGCCGGGCCGGCGGCGATCTTGACGTCGGCGAGTTCGCCGAGCGGAACCTGCGCGCCGCCCGCCGTCGGCACGAGCACGCGGCGCAGGCGGCCGAGATCCTCGCGGAGCTCGCGGGGATACCGCACGTTGACCGGGTATCGCTCGCGCCCCTCGATCGTCGTCGCGATGTTCTCGCCGCCGATCGCGCTCGCGATCACGTCCTGGAGCGCCTCGATCGTCAGGCCGCGGCGGGCGAGCTGGTCGCGGCGCGGATCGATGTCCACGAAGTAGCCGCCGGTGGTGCGCTCGGCGAAAACGCTGCGCGTGCCGGGAACGCGGCGCACGATCCGCTCCAGCTTCGCGCCGACCGCCTCGATCTCCCCGAGATCCGCGCCGAAGATCTTGATTCCGACCGGCGTGCGCACGCCGGTCGTCAGCATGTCGATGCGCCCCTTGATCGGCATCGTCCAGGCGTTCGTCACCCCCGGCATCTTCGTCTTCGCGTCGAGCTCCCCGACGAGCTCGTCCCGCGAGATCCGGTCGCTCCAGATCGGGCGGAAGAGCGGCTTCAGCCAGTCCGGCGCCCACGACGAGTACCAGCGCCGCTTGGGCCGCCACCGCTCCGGCGGCTTCAGCACGACCGTCGTCTCCATCATCGAGAACGGCGCCGGGTCGGTGGACGTCTCCGCCCGCCCGGCCTTTCCGAACACCCGCTCGACCTCGGGAACCGACTTGAGGATCCGGTCCTGCGCCCGCAGCAGGTCCTCGGCCTCGGTCACCGACAGTCCGGGCAGCGTCGTCGGCATGTAGAGCATCGTCCCCTCGTTGAGCGGGGGCATGAACTCCGAACCGAGCGAGAAGAAGACCGGGACGCTCGCCGCGACCGTCAGGACCGCCGCCAGCGTCACCGCCTTGGGGAAGCGCAGCGCGAAGCGGCACGCTGGTTCGTAGACCTTGAAGATCACGCGGCTGATCGGATGCCGCTCCTCGGCGTGGTACTTCCCGACCAGCGCGGCCGTGGCCAGGCGCGCCAGCCAGCGGGGCCGGAACCGGAACGGCTCGATCCGCGCGAACAGCATCCGCAGCGCCGGATCGAGCGTGACCGCGAGCGTCGCGGCGAGCGCCATCGCGAAGTTCTTGGAGTACGCCAGCGGCTTGAACAGCCGGCCTTCCTGGTCCACCAGCGCGAAGATCGGCAGGAACGCGACGGCGATCACGAGCAGCGAGAAGAACACCGAGGGCCCGACTTCCTGGAGCGCCTCGAGCCGCACGCGGCGAAAGTCCCCCTTCCCGCCGGAAGCCTGCCAGGCGTGGATCTTGTTGTAGGCGTTCTCGACCTCGACGATCGCGCCGTCCACCAGCACGCCGATCGAGATCGCGATCCCGGCCAAGGACATGATGTTGACCGTCATCCCGGCGAGGTACATCGGGATGAACGCCAGCAGGACCGAGACGGGGATCGTGAGGATCGGCACGATCGCCGACGGGACGTGCCAGAGGAAGAGCAGGATCACCAGCGAGACGATGATCATCTCGATCTTGAGTTCGTGCGTCAGGGTCCCGATCGCGCGCTCGATCAGGCTCGAGCGGTCGTAGGTCGGCACGATCTCGACCCCCGGCGGCAGCGACGGCTTCAGTTCCTCGATCCGGGTCTTGACGCTGTCGATGACGTTCAAAGCGTTCTCGCCGTGGCGCATCACGACGATGCCGCCCACGGCGTCGCCGTTCCCGTCGAGGTCCGAGACGCCGCGGCGCATTTCCGGGCCGAGGCTCACGGTCGCGACGTCGCGCAGCAGCACCGGAACGCCGCCCGGCCCGGCCTCGACGACGATCCGCTCGAGATCGGCGGTCGAGCGCGCGTAGCCGCGGCCGCGGATCATGTACTCCGCGCCGCCGAACTCGAGCAGCCGCCCGCCGACCTCGTTGTTCGAACTGCGGATCGCCTTGACGACGTCGCCGATCGGCAGGGCGTAGGCCGCCAGCCGGTTCGGATCGAGGGTCACCTGATACTGCTTGACGAAGCCGCCGATCGAGGCGACCTCGGCCACGCCGGGGACCGACTGCAGCGCGTAGCGCAGCGTCCAGTCCTGGTAGCTGCGCAGCTCGTCCGCCGTGCGCGTCCCCGACCGGTCCACGAGCGCGTACTGGTAGACCCAGCCGACCCCCGTGGCGTCCGGTCCGAGTTCCGTCTGCACGCCCGGCGGCAGGCGGGACTGGATCTTCGAGAGGTATTCCAGCACCCGCGAGCGCGCCCAGTAGATGTCCGTTCCGTCCTGGAAGACGACGTAGACGTAGGAGAAGCCGAAATCGGAGAAGCCGCGGATCGCCTTGACCTTCGGCGCGCCGAGGAGCGCGCTGGCGATCGGGTAGGTGACCTGGTCCTCGACGATGTCGGGGCTGCGGTCCCAACGCGAATAGACGATGACCTGCGTGTCCGAGAGATCGGGCAGCGCGTCGAGCCGAATCTCGCGCAAGACCGCCGCGGCGAGGGCGATCAGCGCGGCGACGCCGAGCAGCACGAGGAACTTGTTGTCCGCCGAAAAGGCGATGATCTTCCGGATCATGGCGCGTCGCCCCGCCGGCCGCCGCCGTCCGCCGCGCCGGCGAGGGCGGCGCGGAGACGGGACTCGGAGTCGAGGAGGAAGTTGGCCTTGACGACGACGCGTTCGCCGGCCGCCAATCCGGAGGCGATGCGGGCCTTGCCGTCCGCGCGCGCGGCCACGGTCACGCGCCGCGGCTCGAACCTGCCGCCGCCGCGGTCCACGAAGACGAGCCGGCGGGCGCCGGTGTCCACGACGGCCGAGTCCGGAACGACGATCCCGGCGGCCGGCTCGAGCTGCGCCGCGACGTCCACGAACATCTCGGGCTTCAGCCGAAGGCCCGGATTGGGGAACTCGAACCGCGCGCGGAGCGTGCGGGTCTCGCGGTCCAGGAACGGATAGACGTAGGCGATGCGGCCCTTCAAGCTCAACGTGGGGTCGTAGGGCGAACTGACGACGGCCGTCAGGCCGACGCGCACGTCCGGCGCCTCGCTCTGGTAGAAGTCGGCCTCGACCCACACCTTCGACAGGTCGGTCACGGTGAACAGGTCCATCGCCGGGTCGATCCGCTGGCCCTCGTAGACGTCCTTCATCGTCGCGTAGCCGGAGATCGGCGCGGCGATCGGGACTGAGCGGCTGGTCGTTCCGGTCCGCTCGAGCCGTTCGACGAAGCTCTCCGGAACGTCGAGCAACTCGAGCCGCCGCCGCGCGGCCCGCGCCAACTCCGCCCCTCCTTCGCGGACCTCGGGAATCGCGGACGCGGCGAAGCGGCCGGCGCTCGCCACCGCGCGGAGGTATTCCTCTTGCGTCGCGAGCAGCTCCGGCGAGTAGATCGTCAGGACGGTCTGTCCGCGCCGCACGAACTGCCCGGTCGAATCGACGTACAGCTTCTCCACCCAGCCCGAGATCCTGACGTGGATGTGGCGGACCTCCGGCTCCGCGGGGACAACGGTCCCGACGGTGCGCACCTCGCGCCCGATCGTCTCCAAGGTCGCCGTCGCCGTGCGGACTCCCGCCGCCTCGAGCGCCGCGGCCGATACCTCGATCGGGGCGCGGCCCTCGACCTCGCCCTCCGCGCGACCCGACTCGCCGCCCTCCGCGCGGCCCGACTCGCCGCCGAGCGCCCGCTTCGGGGTTTGGTCGTCCTTGACCGGCACGAGCTTCATGCCGCAGATCGGGCAGTCGCCCGGCTTGTCGCTGACGTACGTCGGATGCATCGGGCACTGCCACTTCTCTCCGCCGTGTCCGCCGGCGCCGGAGCAGCCGGCGAAGACCAGCGCGGCGGCGAGCGGCAACACGACGAGAAGCGTGAGAACGACGAGTCCCTTCCCGCGCCGGCCTTTCATCGCGTCTCTCCTTCCGTCGTCGCCGCGGGAGCGGCGGTCGTCAGCGCCTCGAGCTCCGCCCACGCGGCGAAGAGCTCGCCTTCGCGCCGCGCCAGTGCGCCGCGCGCGTCAAGCCAGAGGTTGAAGTCCTCGATCGCGGTGGAGAAGGAGCCGCGTCCGTTGAGGTAGGCGGAGCGGGCGGCCTCGAACGCCGCGCTCGTCTGCGGCAGGATCCCTTCGCGGTAACGTTCGATCTGCGTTTCCGCGCGTTCCTTGTCGGCGGCGAGGCGGGCCGTCTCCTCGCGCAGGGCGGCGCGCTCGGCGTCGAGGTCGCGCCGCGCGGCCTCGAGATCCAGTTCCGCCGCGCGGAGCAGCGGCGCCTGCTTCTTCGACCGCCGCGCCGGCAACTCGACGCCGAACTTCAGCGTGACCACCGGGTCGAGCGAGCCGCGGTAGTAGGCCGCCGCCGCGGCCGAGAAGTTCGCCTTGAGCTCGAGCTTCGCCGCCGCCGCCCGCTTCTCGGCGACGTCGACCGCGGCGCGCCGCTCGGCGATCTCCGCCGACCCGGCCTCGACGAGTTCGTCCCACGCGCCGTCGGGGAACGGCGGCTGGTCGAGCGACGCGAACGGCGCGACCCTGAACCCCGCGCCGCGGTCGAGCAGCCGCGCGAGCGCCGCTTCCGCCGTTCCGCGTTCCGCCGCGAGGTCGGTGCGCCGTTCCTCGAGCCGCGTCCGCTCCAACTGCGCCTTGACCAGCCCTTCCTGGTCCCCCTCGCCGACGCGGTAGCGCGAGGCCGCCGTCTCGGCGAGGAGATCGAGCAGCTCGCCGCCCGCGGCCGTCGCCTCGAGTCCGCGGTCGAGCGCGTAGAGCCGCGCGCAGAGGACGCGCACGTCGCGCGCCACCTGACGCCGCAGTGCTTCGACGTCCACGGCGCGCGCCGACGCCTCGGCCTCGGCGACCGCCGCCCGCGCCTCGCGCTTCGCGCGCCGCGAGAGATCCTGGCGGACCTCGACGCCGACCATCGACATCTCGACGCGGCCGACGGTCCAGCCGGGGAAGCCGGCCTCCGTGTACATCCCCTCGACCATCGGGTCGGCGAGGGCGCCGGCGGGGGCGACCAGCTCCCGCGACGCGGCGAGGCGCGCGCGCAGCGCGGCGATCGACGGTTGCGCGGCGAGCGCTTCGGTCACGAACTGCTCGACGGACGGCGCCGTCGCCGCGGGCGCGGCCGCCGGCTCCGCGGCCGGAGCGGCGAACGACGCCAAGAGGAACGAGAGCGCGGCCGCCGGCGCGAAGAGAGTCGGCGCCGACGTCGCGGATCGCATCGAATGCACGGTCTTCTCCTTTCGCGCGGACGACGAAGAACCGGCCCGCCGCGAGGGCGGGCGCGACGCGAGGCGAAAGGAATATTCAGCGACGGAAGGTGCAGAGACTCAGATAGCGCGAACAGCTGTCGCCGCCCGGCTCTCGGTCGGCGCCGGCGGCTTCGAGCCGCGACTCCGCCCGCGGACAGGCGGCGGCCGGAATCGCGGCGAGCGGAACATCCGGCGCGGAGACGGCGGCCGCCTCGTCCCGCTCGGCGGGCGACGAAGGATCGGAGCGCCGCGGGCCGGCGTCGCAGCGGCAGTCGCCGGCGCCGCGCTCCGCTCGTGCTGGATCGACGTGGCGCGCGCCACGCTCCGCCCGTCCCCCGTCCGCGCGGCACGCGCCCCGCGGCGCCGCGCCGCAGCAGCGGCAGGCGATCGTCCGGCGCCCCGCGCGCGCCGCGCTGCGGCCCGTCGCCGAGGACGCCGCGCAGTGCGGCGCCGCCCACCCCTGAAGCGTCAGGAGCGCGAGGACCGCCAGCGCCGCGACGGCGCGCCGCAGGGACGTTCGCACGCCGAGAATATCGGATAGGGTTGTCCGCTTCGCAATCGAAAAGAACGTCGCGGCTCGCCGCGGGAGCGTCGTCGCCGCACACTTTGGACCGGCGGTCCGTCGGCGCCGCGGCTCCTTCATGAAAGCGCCGTTCCGCTCCGCTCGGCGTGGAGGATCGACGATGACCGCTTCCCCGTTCCGACGCCCCGCGGCCGTCGTTCGCCCCGCGGCCTTCGTCCTTCTTGCGGCGTTCGCCGCCGCCGGCTGCGCCGGCGGCCCCCATCCGTACGACGAAGCCGGCGGGCTCAGCCCGCGGCTGATCAGGACCGCCTACTTCGACGACGGCAAGGCCCTCTTCGTCGGCCTCGACGTCACCGCCGCCGTCGCCGTGGACGCCGAGAAGACCCTCCCCTTGGCGCTCGTCCTGGCCAATCGCGGCCCGTCGGGCGCGGCGTTCGACCGCGAGTCGTTCCGGCTCGAGGACGACGGCGGACGCACGTTCCCGCTTCTCTCCTACGAGGAGTTCCGCGCCCTCTCCCGCGCGACGTCGCTCGACCGTCGGGCGTCGGAGAAGTTCTACGAAGCGGCGGCGCAACGCCTCGGCCCGGCCGCGGGAGGCGCGAATCCGACGATCCGCGCGGTCCCGTTCTTCGGCGTCGAAACGGCGCGGCGCGACCGCGTGGACATCGCGCCCGCGGAGTGGGCGCGCGGGATGCTCTACTTCCCTCGCCCCGCCGGCGACCTCGCCGGACGCGTCTTCTCGCTCCTCGTGCGGCCGATCGGGGCGGCGGAGACGATCGTCGTCAAGTTCCGCTGCGCCTGACGCCGTCCGCGCATTCGACCCGCGCCTTCGCCAGCGTCTCGGCGACGACGCGCCGCGTCTCCTGGACCGACGACGGCTTCTGCAGGAAGCCGTCCACGAGGTCCTCGGACATGCCCCGCAGCACGTCGCCGCGGTCGTAGCCGCTGGCGAGCACGAGGGCCGGCGACGGGCGCCGCGCGCGCAGCTCGCGGCAGACGTCGCGGCCGTCGAGGTCCGGCATCGTCAGATCGACGAGCGCGACGTCGAATCCGTCGGGCGCCTCGTCGAAGCGGGCCAGCGCGTCGCGCCCCCCTTCCGCCTCGACGACGACGCATCCCGCCGAGCGCAGCGCCGCGGCGAGCGCCTGGCGCACCGCCGGTTCGTCGTCGGCCACCAGCGCCCGCAGCCCCTTCGGCAGCGTCGCCTCGTCCGGCGCCGGTCCGTCCCCCGGCGCCGCGTCCCGCTGCGCCGGGAAGTAGAGCGTGAAGCAGGAACCGCGCCCCGGCTCGCTCGTAATGCTCAGTCCGGCGCGGTGGCCGCGCAGGATCCCGAGCATCGCCGAGAGCCCGAGTCCCCGCCCGGCCTGCTTCGTGGTGAAGAACGGATCGAAGATCCGCTGCAGGACGTCCTGCGGCATCCCGCAGCCGTCGTCGCGCACCTCCAAAACGACGAAGTTCCCCGCCGCCGGCGGCTCGCCGTGCGGCGGCGCGATCGCGTTCGGGTCGTCCACCCGCGCCAAACGCGTCGCGAGGCGGACCACGCCGTCGCGCCCTCCGAGCGATTCCGCGGCGTTCGTCACGAGGTTCATCACGACCTGCTGCAGCTGGGCCGCGTCGGCGCGCACCGCGGGCAGGTCCGCGGCGAGGTCGAACCGCAGGTCCACGTTCTTCGGGATCGACACCCCCAGCAGATGCACCATCTCGTCGACGACCTGATTGACGTCGAGCGGCCGCACGCCGAGCGCCGCGCGGCCGGAGTAGGCCAGGAGCTGCCGCGTGAGCGCCGCCGCGCGGAGCGTCGCGCCGGCCGCGTTGTCGAGATACTCGCGCCCCGGACCTTCCTCGAGCTGCGCGAGGTTGATGTTCCCGAGCACGGCGCCGAGCAGGTTGTTGAAGTCGTGCGCGATCCCCCCGGCCAGCACCCCGAGGCTCTCCAGCCGCTGCCGCTGCTGGAGGATCCGCTCCGACTGGCGCGCCACGGTCACGTCGCGCGACGTCCCGACGATCAGCCGCACGCGCCCCGCGCCGTCGAGGATCGGCACGAGCTGCGTCTGCCAGGTCCGCGGCCGGCCGGAGCATTCCTCCGTCTCCTCGTAGGCGATCGACGCGGCGGCCTCGACGCAGCGGCGGTAGTTGGCGGCCGCCCGCGCGGCGACCTCCGGCGGCAGGACATCCTCGAGACGCCGGCCCGCGACGTCGGCGTTGCCCCGCCCGACCGCCCTTTCGAGCGCGGGGTTGATCCGCTCGACGCTGAAGCCGCCGTCTTGATCGACCGCGATCCAGAAGATCGTGTCCGGGGTGTGGTCGCAGAGGGCGCCGAGCAGATCTTCCCGCGCCCGCAGGCTCGCCTCGACGCGCCGCCGCACCTCCGACTCCGCTTCGAGGTCCCGCGCCCGCCGACGCGAGACCCGCAGCGAACGGACGCCCCAGCCGGCCGCGGCGATCAGCGCGAGGCCGATCGGGACGACGATGACCAGCGCCCGCCTCAGCACCGCCCAGAACGGCAAGTCCGCCGAATCGAGCGCCGCGAAGTACTTGGTCCGCAGTTCCGCGGCGCGCCCGCTCTCCTTCAGCAGGAACAGCCCTTCGTCGAGCGCCGCGAGAAGCTCCGCGTCGCCGCGATGAACGGCGAAGGCGTAGGGATGCCGCGGAATCGGCGCGGAAAGGACCTTCAGGCCGCGCAGCCCGAGTTCGCGCGCCGCGTACTGCCCGGCCGGCCGCGGCAGGACCGCGGCCTCGACGTCTCCGCGCGCCAGCGCCTGCAGCGCCTCGCGCGAGGATCCGGCCGGCAGCGGCGTCGCGCCGTGCGCGTGCAGCCACTCCCACGCGCAGCCTCCCCGCTGCGTGACGACCCCCGGCGAGCGCAGCGCCTCCTCGCCGGTCGCCGCGCGGCTGTCCCCGCGCACGAAGACGGCGTGCGTCACGAGGGAGTGAGGAGACGTGAACTCGGCGACGCGTTGCCGCGACGGCGTGACTAGGAGGCCGGAGAGGGCGTCGATCTCGCCCGCCTCGAACCGTCGGCGGACGTCGCCCCAATCCCCGCAGCGGAACTCGACGGCGATCCCTTCCGCCGCCGCCGCTTCGCGCATCAGGTCGATGTTGAAGCCGACGGGACGGCCCGCGGCGTCGAGGCTCTCGAACGGCGGCATCGAGGCGTCGCAACCGACGACGATGCTCCGCCGCTCCGCCGCTCCCGCCGCGCCGGCGGCGAACAGCAGCGACGCCGCGACCGCAGCGGCGATTCGCGGCGAAATGACGCGACAGAGTGCCGATCCGCCTCGCATTTTCCCCCAACCTGCTGCCTGCACGGACAGTATAGAGACCGCGGGGCCCTCGCGTCCGCCCCTTTTCTTCGCCCGCCCGCCTCGCGCGACGGAGGCGCGGACGCATCGGGGAGGATCGGCGATGATCACCGTCCGCCGCTCGTCGGAACGCGGCCACTTCGACCACGGGTGGCTCGACACGCGCCACACGTTTTCGTTCGCGGCCTACCACGACTCGCGGCACATGGGGTTCCGCGCGCTGCGGGTGATCAACGAGGACCGCGTCGCGCCCGGGGAGGGCTTCCCCATCCATCCGCACGAGAACATGGAGATCGTCACCTACATCCTCGAGGGGGCGCTCCGGCACCGCGACACCCTCGGCGCCGGCGCGGTGATCCGCCGCGGCGAGGCGCAGCGGATGAGCGCCGGGACCGGCGTCATGCACAGCGAGTTCAACGCCTCGTCGGCCGAGCCGGTTCATTTTCTGCAAATCTGGATCCTGCCCGCGGTCCTTGGAATCGCGCCGTCGTACGAGCAGCGCGCCTTCGATCTCGAGGCGCGCCGCGGCGTCCTCGTGCCGATCGCCGCGCCGGACGCCGCCGAGGGGGCGCTGACGATCCACCAGGACGCGCGCCTCTTCGCCGCCCTCCTCGCGCCCGGGGACGAGGTCTCGCGCCCGCTCGCGCCGGGACGCGGCGCGTGGATCCAGGTCGCGTCGGGCGAGCTGGAGCTCATCCCCGGCGGGACCGCGCTCTCGGCCGGCGACGGAGCGGCGATCGAAGACGAACCGATGATCGCGGTCCGCGCCCTCGAGGACGCGGAGTTCCTGTTGTTCGATCTGGCCTGAAGCGCGCGGCGACCTTCGACCGCACGGCGAAGCCGGCGCGTTCGGCGAGGGACGGAAGGGCCGCAGGCCGGCGTTCCGTCAGAAGTTCAGCTTCGTCGTGTAGACGACCTCGAAGCGCAGGAAGTAGCCGCCGTCGGTCCCCGCGTAGAAGTCGCCAGGATTCAGGCTCTCGTAGAGCGCGTGCCCCTTCCAGCGCGAATTCAGCGTGTAGTCCGCGCGCACCTGCCACAGGTTCCCGCGGTCCTTTCCGGTCCCGAAGATCGCCGACGGCGCCGCCGGCGCCTCGAAGGCGTTCATCTTGTAGTAGGCGCCGCGCAGCAGCAGGTTCTTGACCGGCGTGATCAGGAACTCGGCCTGCCACATCCCGGTGTTCGTCCAGTAGGCCGGCCCGCCCTTCTCCGGCACCTGCGTGTAGATGTACAGCTCGCTGTACTTCGGCCAGCGCGAGAACAGCGGATCCCAGCCCTCGATCTTGCCGGTCGTCGGGTCGTCGCCCGACATCGCGACGTAGCCGAGCTGGATCGACGGCTTCATCGGGTTGTCGAACACCTTCTTGACGTAGGCGTAGCCGCCCCAGGCGCGGATGTCCTGCTCGGCCAGTTCGCGCGCGGGGTTGGCGTCCTGCGTTCCCCACTGGTAGGCGAACTCGCCCGTCGCCGACCAGCCGTCGCCGAGCAGCCGCACGACGCGGCCGCCGAGGGTGTTGATCTTCCGGTCCGGCTGGAAGAACGCCGACGTCTTGGCCCGGATGTCGTCCTTCTCGGTCTTGTGGAAGAAGTACCCTTCGATCGCGGTCTTGGCGAGGCTCTTGTCGGTGTAGTAGAGGCCGAGCGCCTGCTCGTCCCACTCGTTGAGCCCCTTCGGTCCGTACGCCGACTCGTTGAAGCGCGGCAGGTAGGTGTCGCGGCGCGGATCGGAGATCGCCATGAACTCCAAGGTCGACTTCGGCGCGAGCTTGCAGCTGACGTCGAGGGCGTTGAAGTAGGCGGTGCGGGAGCCGTCGAGCGAGCTGCCGTCGAAGATGACGAAACCCTCGCCGCGCATCAGGTTCTGCCGCCCGAGCCGCGCCGAGAGCTTGTCGGTGAACTTGTAGTCGAGGTACGCCGTCTCGAAGACCGCCTCGTCCCACTTGAACTCGGTGTCGGGCCGCGTCGCCTTCTTGCTCTCGCTGTTCAGCCCGACCATCACCTCGGCCTTCGAGCCGAAGTTGATCTTCGACCACACGCGGGTGCGGAACCGATACTGGGTCTTGGAGTCGTAGGTCGCGCTGTCGTGGTCGGTGATGTTGTCCCACGCCTCGCTGCGGACGCGTTCCTCGACGCCGAACTCGACCTTCGTCCCGGAGGCCGGCGCGGCGGCCGGCGGAGCGGTCTGCGCGAACGCCGCCGGCGACGCGAGCGCCATCGCCAACACGACTGCGGTCTTTCCCGTCATCTGATCGCTCCTGCCCTCGAACGGCCGGCGCGCCGGCGCCCGCGATTGGAACGGCGTGTTGCGCCCGACGCAGCGGATCAGGCCCTCTTCCTCGACCAGCTTCTTCCTGCCGGCCAGGTCTTCCTTCGTCGGCGCGACTTGGTCGGCGAACTCCTGCTCCCGCAGCATCCGGCGGCGTTTCGACTCGCCCAAACGACGGCACGGCGGCAGGTCGATCACTTCGAGCCCGCCACGCGCCCCGCGCGGCCGCCGCAGTTGATTCTAACCGCGACGGGGCTGGATCTCCCAAAGGCCTCCGCCGAGCGGCGCGATCCCCGAGACGAACCTCGCCGTCCGCGCGACCGGCGCGGTCTTCCGCGATCCCCGCGGCGTCTTCACCGCGCGGCGCGAGGCGCCGCTCGCCTACCATCCCGAGGACGTGCGCCTCAAATGGATCGCCGCGCCCTGCGCGTCATGGCGGGGTGAGCGCCCGGCGCTTCGGCCGCAGCAGCGGGCGCAGCGCGACGAGTCCGGCGAGCGGCCCGAGCGCCAGCGGCAGCAGCAGGAAGCGGGTCGGAAGGAGCGGCGCGAGTTCGTTGAGCAGCTCGATGCTGGCGATCGTCACGCCGAAGCCGACGGCGTTCATCAGCGTCAGCGTCGTGCCGACCAGTTCGCGCGGCGCGTGCGCCGCGGCCAGCGCCGAATACTGCGGCGAATCGGCGACGACCGCGGCGCCCCACAGCAGCAGGAACGGCGCGACGACGAGCGGACCGCGCGCCAGCGCGATCGGCGAGACGACGCAGCAGGCGCCCGACGCGGCGAGGCTCCAGATGGCGACGCGCGCGCTGCCTAGGCAGCGGGTCGCGACGGCGCCGACGCCGCAGCCCAGCGCCCCCGCGGCGACGACGACGAACGAGCGCGACGGCACGTCCGCCGCCGCCGTTCCGGCGCTCTGGGCGACGACGACCGGCACGAACGCCCAGAAGGCGTAGAGCTCCCACATGTGCCCGAAGTAGCCGAACGCCGCGGCGCGGACGCCGGCCGCGCTCAACTCCGCGGGGCGCACGAAGAGCCGCTTGGGCCGCGCCGCGCCGGCCGCGGTCGGCTCTCCGGCGAACGCGCCGACCGCCGCGCCGCCGGCCATCGCCAGCGCCGAGACGGCGGCGACGACGGCCTCCCACGGCAGGTCGGCGCCGAGCGCGCGCAGTCCGTGCGGAAGCGCCGTGCCGAGCACGAGCGCCGCGACGAGCCAGCCCATCGCGTGCCCGCGGTCCTCGCCGAACCGCTCGTCGGCGATCTTCAGCGCGACCGGGTATACCCCCGCCAGCGCGATCCCCGTGACGAAGCGGACGGCGACAAGCTGCGCGAGCGAGCCGGCCGCGAGGAGCGCGAGGTTCGCGCCGCCCGCCGCGACGCCGCAGCAGAGGAACAGCCGCCGGGACGGGAAGCGGTCGGCGAGGCCGAGCGCGGCGAAGAGCAGCGTGCCGACGATGAAGCCGACCTGCACGGCGGAGGTCGCGTGCCCCAGCGCGCTCGGCGCGAGCCCCCACGCGCGCCGCAGGTCCTCCATGACCGCGTTCGTCGCGAACCAGGGCGACGTCCCCGCGAACTCCGCGGCGACCAGCACGACCAGCAGGCGGCGCGTCCCCTTCCCCACCGCGCGAGCCTACCATCGCTTCGCGGCCGCGGCGCCGCGGACGTCGGCGTGATCGAGAGTCGCGCGGCGAGGATCGTCGGCGCGCGAGGCGCAGGTCGCGGACGGGCGCCGCCGCGTCGGGATAGACTTCCAGCGGCCGCCGGGCCGGCCCGGGAGAATCGCGCCGCCTTCGCTCGCGGAGTCCGTCGGCGGCCCCGCCCGGCGTCCGTCGGCGCCCCGCGGAGCGACGACGCCGAGGAGACTCGCGGATCATGGCCGTGCTGGTCGTCTTCTCCGGACTACCGGGAACCGGGAAGTCCTCGATCGCGCGCGCCGTGGCCGCGCGCAGCGGCGCCGTCTGGCTCCGCATCGATTCGATCGAGCAGGCGATCAGGGACGCCGACCCCGCGCGGGGAACGTTGAACGACGCCGGCTACAGGGCGGCGTTCGCCGCGGCGGAGGACAACCTGCGGCTCGGCCGGGACGTCGTCGGCGACTCCGTCAATCCTTGGATGCGGACGCGCGACGCGTGGAGGGACGTCGGCCTGCGCGCCGGCGCGGCGGTTCTCGAGGTGGAAACCGTTTGCTCCGACCTCGAAGAACACCGCCGCCGCGTCGAGACGCGGACGAGCGACGTGCCGGGCCTCGTCCTTCCCGATTGGCGGGCGGTGATCGAACGGGACTACCACCCGTGGAAGCGCCGCCCGCTGGTTCTCGACACGGCGGCCCTCGGCGTCCCCGCCTGCGTGGACGTCGTCGTCGCGGCGATGGCCCGACTTCGCCGATAGCGCTCGGGCGGCGCGGACCTCCACGTCGCCGGCGGCGCCTCGCGCGTCGGCGCGCGACGGCCGCGAGCCCGGCGCCGGGCAGAGACTCGACAAATCGCGGTCGCGCCGGCGAGACGCTTCGCGCCCCGATCCGCAACTTCTCGACGACTGTTTAGGTTGAATGGTCGGGGCGGCCGGATTTGAACCGGCGACCACTTGCACCCCAAGCAAGTGCGCTACCAGGCTGCGCCACGCCCCGACACTGTTCCGGCCGCGGAAGCGGCCGCGACTGCTGTTTCAAGACCGCGGGATTCTAGCACCACTCCGTTGCGCGTGCGATCAACGTTCGCCTCGCGCGGAAAGGCGCGGCGAAAGCCGTCCTCGCGCCGTCCGCCTCGCGCGGCGAGCGCCGCGAAAGCCGTCTTCGCGCCGCGCATCCGCGACCGCGCGCGGTCAGTTGCGCGGTCCGCCCCACAGGTCGTCGCGCGCCGCGTCTTCCCCGGCGTCGCCGCCGTCGAGCGCCTCGTTCGCCAGTTCGTCGAACGCGTCGAGCACCGGCGCGTCCGCGGACGCCGCGGCCTCGCCTTCCGCCGCGCCGTCTTCGACCGACGCGTCCGCGGGCGCTTCTTCGTCGGCGGTCTCGGGCGCCTCGGGCTCGGGCGGTCGCGCCGCCGCCTCGACGAGCGTCGCGACCAACTCCTCCGTCGCCGCGCCGACCGCCGCGAGACGTTCGAGCGCGAAGGCGATGTCCGACTTGACGCGCCGCCGCAGCTCGTCGCGTTCCTTTTCCGCCTCGGCCAACAGCGCCTCGAGCGTCGCGCCGCTCTCCTCCGCGTCGCGCGCCCGCTCGATCGCGTGGGCGTGCTCGTTCTCCAACGCCGCCGCGCGCGCCTCGAGCTCCTCGATCCGCTCCAGCGCCGCGTCCCGCTCCGCGCGCAGCCCCTCGGCCTCGCGCCGCGCCGCGGGGAGCGCCGCCGCGTCGGCGGCGACCGCCTCGTTGCGGCCGCGCAGCGCCAGCAGCGACTTCTCCAGTTCGCCCAAGCGGGCCTGCAGCGGCGCGACGTGCGCCGCGCGCCCCTCCGCGTCCGCGCGCCCGGCCTTCTCCTCGGCCAGCGCCGCGGCGAGCCGGTCCCGTTCTTCGGTGGCGCGGTCGAACTCCGCGGTCCGCTCGCCCAGCTCCGCGGTCAGCCGCTCGGCCTCGGCCTCCAGCTTCGCCGCCCGCGCCGCCGGCTCCTCCAGCGCCTCGCGCGCCTTCTCGCTCGCCGCGAGCCGCGCCTCGAGGTCCGTCCGCTCGGCCTCGGCTTCCGCCGCGAGCCGCGCCGTCTCGGCCTCCAGCGCCGCGTTCGCCTCGCGCAGCGGACCGGCCTCGTCCCAGGAGCGGTGCAGTTCCTCCTGCAGGTTGACGATCCGCGTCTGCTGCGTCTCGAGCTCCGCGCGCAGCCCGGCGACCGCGTCCGCCTGCTCCTCGCGCGCCCGCGCCAGCGCGAGATCCAGCTCCTCGATCCGCGCCTCGGCCTCGGCCAGCTCCTGCGCCTCGTCCGACTTGCGGCCGGTCTCCAGCGGCTTCAGCCGCTCGACCTCGCGTTCGAGCTCGTGGATCCGCGCGCCGGCCTCGACGAGTTCGCCGCGGGCCGCGGCGGCGTCGGCCAGCGCCGCGTCGAGACGCCGCTGCGCCTCGCCCAGCTCCGGCCCGCCTTCCGCGCACGACGCCTCGCGCTCGTCGGCCTCGCGCCGCGCGCTCTCGGCCTCCTCCCGCGACGCGGCCGCCTCGCCGCGCGCCGTCTCGAGTTCCTCGCGCCCGGCGGCGATCTCCATCCGCGCCGCCTCGGCCTCGTCGCGCGCCGCGGCGAGCTCCGACTTCAGCCGCTCCACCTCGGCGCGGGCGCGTTCGAGCGTCTTCCCCGACATCGTCAGCTTCTGCTCGAGGAGCGTCTTCTCCGCCACGGCGGCGTCGAGGGCGCGGGCCTGCTCGTCGTCGCGCGGATCAGGTTCGCGCGGCTCGGCGGGCGTCCGCTCGAACGGCAGCGCCGGCGGCTCCTTCTCCGGGAACTGCCGTTCCAGCGCGGCGCGCGCGTCCTGCAGGCTCAGCCCCTCCTCCTCGATCAGGCGGCGGATTTCCTTGGTGATCTCGACCTCGACCGGGCCGTAGTTCCGCTTGGCCCCGATCCTCTTGCCGAGCTGCGGAAACTCCGCCTCCCAGAACTTGAGGACGTACGGCTGGATGTCGAGTTCGGCGCAGACGTCGGCCGGACGGCGGGCGGGCTTCTCTTCGTTGCTGCGGACGGCCACGGCGTGATCCTCTCCGTTGCTCGGTGCTGAGGCAGATTCTAGCCCGAGCCGCGCGGAGGCGGCTGCGGGGAGTTGCGTTCGTGCGGGGCGCGACCGGCTCGCCGGCGCGAACGACGCCGGATCAGGGCCCTTCGGCCGAGCGGCGGCGAGGCGCCGGGGGCTGCGCGGCGAGGACGAAGCGGAACTCCTCCTCGAGGAACGCGCGGATCTCGAACCCCGAGGGGAGCTTCAGCGCGGCCGCGAGCGAGCGCGCGGCGTCCTCGGCCGAGGCGGCGCGGAGGGCGGTCCGCACCTTCGGCAGCGCCAGCGGGTTGCACGAGAACTCCCGCAGCCCCAGCCCGAGCAGCGTCAGCGCGCCGAGCGGGTCGCTGGCCATCTCGCCGCAGAGCGCGACCGGAATCCCCGCCGCGCGGCCGGCGGCGATCGTGCGCTCGAGCATCCGCAGCACGCCGGGGTGCCACGGGTCGTAGAGGTACGACACGCGCCGGTTGCCGCGGTCGCAGGCCACGGTGTACTGGATCAGGTCGTTGGTGCCGATCGAGAAGAAGTCCGCCTCGCGCGCCAGGTGGTCGGAGACCATCGCCGCGGCGGGGATCTCGATCATCGCGCCGAGCGGCACCTTGGCGTGGAAGACGAGCCCTTCCGCCTCCAGCGTCGCGCGCGTCTCCTCGATGAACGCCCGCACCTGCCGCCACTCCTCGACGCCGGAGATCATCGGCACGAGGATCGAGACGTTGCCGTACTCCGCGGCGACGCGCAGCAGGCCGCGCACCTGCGGGCGGAAGATGTCGGGGCGCGAGAGGCAGAAGCGGACCGCGCGCAGCCCGAGGACCGGGTTCGCCTCGCCCGCCTCGAGCACCTGGTGGAAGTACTTCTCGCCGCCGAGGTCGAGCGTGCGGATCACGACCTGCCGCGGCCCCGCCGCCTCGGCGATCCGCCGGTAGGCGTCGTAGTGGTCGGCCTCGTCCGGCACGTTCGGGGCGACGGAGAGGAAGAGGAACTCCGAGCGGTAGAGGCCGACGCCGTGGGCGCCGATCCGCGCCACGGTGGCCATCTCCTCGGGGAACTCGATGTTGGCGAGGAGGCGCGTCGCCGCGCCGTCCTGCGTCTCGACCGGCCCGTCGGCGCCGCGCGTCCCCTGCCCGTACTCCCGCCACGCCTCGCGCTCGCGCCGGTAGGCGGCCGCGACGCCCGGCGTCGGGTGGAGGATCACGTTGCCGTGCAGGCCGTCCACGACCAGCGGCTCGCCGTCGCCGATCTTCGACGTCGCCCCCTCCACGCCGAGCACGGCGGGGATCTCGAGCGCGTTGGCGAGGATCGCGGTGTGCGAGGTCGGGCCGCCCGCCTCGGTCACGAACCCGACGATCCGCGGCTGGTGCAGCCAGATGGCGTCGGACGGCGAGAGCGAGTGGGCGACGATGATCGTGTCTTCGGAGAGGTCGAGCTCGCGCGCGTGCCGGTTCGCGCCGCCGCCGAGGACGCGCAGCAGCCGGTCCAGCACGTCCTTCACGTCGAGACCGCGCTCGCGCAGCACGGGGTCCTCGACCTGCTGCAGCGCCGCGACCATCTTCCCCGCGCTGGCGGCGAGCGCCCACTCGGCGTTCATCCGCTGGTCGCGGATCTTCGTCATCACGTCGCGCCGCAGCTTGCGGTCCTCGAGGATCGCGAGGTGGGCGTCGAAGATCGCCGCGTACTGCGCGCCGACCGACGTCGCCGTCTGCTCGCGCAGCGCGTGGATCTCCTCCGCGCAGGTGCGGCGCGCCTGCCAGTAGCGGCGCAGCTCCGCGCGCGCGGCGCCGGGAGCGAGCTGGTAGCGCGGAACGGCGACTTCCCAGCGGCCGACGACGAGCGCCTTGCCGAGCGCGATCCCCGCGGAGACGGCGGTTCCCTTCAGCGCGGGCACGTCAGCGCTCCTCTCCGAACCGCCCGCCGACGAGCTGCGCCAGCGCTTCCAGCGCCTCGCCCGCGTCCGGCCCGTTCGCGAGGAGCGTGAGCTGCGTTCCGCGCGGCGCGGCGAGCGTCAGCAGCCCGAGGATCGACTTCCCGTCGACGCAGTCGCCGCCGCGCACGATCTCGATGTTCGCGCGGTAGCGCGAGGCGAGGTCGACGAACTTCGCCGCCGCCCGCGCGTGCAGCCCGAGCTGATTGACGATCATGACGTTCCGCTCGGCCACCGCCCTCAGCCCTCCTGCTTGCCGGCGAGGATCTCGCCGGCGACGGTGATCGCGCCGCGGCCCCGCGCCGCCAGCATCCGGGCGGTCTCGGCCAGGTCCTTCTGCTCGCGCAGGTTGGTGAACTTGATGACCATCGGCAGGTTGACGCCGGTGACGACCTCGACCTTCCCCGGCTCGAGGAACGTCAGCGCGACGTTGGTCGGCGTGCCGCCGAACATGTCGGTCGCGATGATCACGCCGTCGCCTTGGTCGAGCGCCTCCAGCGACTCCTGGATCTTCCGCCGGCTGTCGCCGACGTCGCTGTCCCAGTCGATCGCCAAGCCGGCGATCGCGCCCGGCTGGGCGACGATCCGCCGCGCCGCCGCCACGAGCTCCGCGGCGAGGCCGCCGTGCGTTACGACCAAGAGGCCGATCATTCGGTCATCCTTTCACCCGCTCCGCCTCGCGTTCGACGTCGCGGTGGGTGACGGTCACGGGGAAGCCCGACTGCGCGAGGAACCGCCCCAGCCGCTCGGCGACCGCCACCGAGCGGTGCCGCCCGCCGGTGCAGCCGACGCCGATGGTCAGGTAGCTCTTCCCTTCGGCGACGAACCGCGGCATGACGAAGGCGAGGAGCCCCTCCGTCAGCGACAGATACTGCCCGTAATCGGGCTGCGCTTCCAGATAGCGGTTGATCTCCGCCCCCCGGCCGTCCTTGCCGCGCAGCTCCGGCACGAAGAACGGGTTGGGGAGGAAGCGCACGTCGAAGAGCATGTCGGCGTCCTTCGGCGGGCCGTACTTGAAGCCGAACGAGACGATGTGGCAGTTGAGCGAGAGGAGCAGCGAGGCCCCGGAGAGGGCTTCCTGCACCACGCGGCGCAGCTCGTGCGGCGTCATGTCGTCCGAGGCGACGACGCGGTCGGCCACCTGGCGCAGCGGCGCGAGCAGCTTCCGCTCCGCGGCGATCGCCGCGGCCAGCGGGAGGCCCCGCTCCTGCGCCAGCGGGTGCGGGCGGCGGCTCTCCGAGAAGCGGCGGACCAGCGTGTCCTCGCGCGCCTCGAAGAAGATCACCGTGAGCTGGACGTCCGTCCGCTCGCGCAGCCGCGCCAGCAACTCGGGGAACGGCTCGAGGTGCCGGCCCTCCCGCACGTCCACGACCATCGCGCCGGACGGCTCGCTCCCCTCGCCGCGCGCCAAAAGGTCGATGAACGACTCGGTCAGCGGCACGGGGAGGTTGTCCACCGCGAAGTGCCCCATGTCCTCGAGGCAGCGCAGGGCGAGCGTCTTCCCCGAACCGGAGAGGCCGGTGATCACCACGACGTGGGTCATGGACGCGGCTCCTCGTCCCCGCCTTCGGGCGGGGCGAGCCGGGAGGCGAGCCGCCGCTGCAGGTCGCGCGACGCGTCGTGGCCGCGCAGCAGCAGCAGCTGGCGGCGCGCCGCGATCTCGACGAGGACGGCCAGGTTTCGTCCCGGGGCGACGGGGATCTCGACCAGCGGGAGCGACTGCCCGAGCACCGGCCAGAGCTTCCGGTCCGAGCCGAGGCGGTCGCACGGCGCGCTCTCCGAACGGAAGAGGCGGACGACCATCTCCACCGCCTTCTCGTCGCGCACGGCGCCGACGCCGAACATCTCGCGGACGTTGACGATGCCGAGGCCGCGCACCTCCATCACGTGGCGCGTCAGCTCCGGCGCGGCGCCGAAGAGCGTGTCCTCGACCAGCCGGATGTCCACGGCGTCGTCGGCGACCATGCGGTGGCCGCGCGTCACGAGTTCGAGCGCCGACTCGCTCTTGCCCAGCCCCGAGTCGCCGACGATCAGGACGCCGAGCCCGTAGAGGTCCATCAGCGTGCCGTGGACCCGCACCCGCGGGGCCATGCGCATCGCGAGGTAGTGGGTGCCGAGCTCCATCACCTGCGCGGCGGTCGCCTCGGTGAAGAGGATCGGCACGCCGGCGCGGCGCGCCTCGGCGAGCAGCGGCTCGGGCGCCTCGAGCCCCGAGACGAGGAGCAGCGCCGGCACGGCGGGATCGCAGAGCCGCGCGCAGATGCCGGCCGCGCGCTCGGGACCGATCTCCTCGAGGAAGCGGAGCTCGCTGCGGCCGATGACCTGCAGCCGATCGACGTGGTAGTACTGGAAGAGGCCGGTCAGGACGAGGCCGGGCTTCTGGATCGCGACGCTGCGGATCGCGCGGTCCAGCCGGTCGCCGCCGCAGAGCGCGCTGACCGCGAACCGCGGCGCGAGCGCGGCGATGAACTCCTGCAGAGTCGGTGCTTCCCGCTCGTCGGCGCGCGCGCTCACTTGGCCCAAAGCCCCTTGATGGACGGACTGTCGTCTGACCGCTGGATCGCCCTCTCTATGCTAGTTTCCGCGCTTCAAATGTGTCAAGCCGCTGGTGTATCCTGACCGTACCTTGACGGGCGGTCTTCCGCCCCTAGCGCACGGCTATGCTTTCGCCCTCGCGCTTAAGGCGTCAGAGGGAGGAGATCGAAATATGAGCCAAAAGATCGTGCACATCGTAGGGACCGGCACCATCGGCGAACCGCTCATCGGCCTTCTCGTCGCGTTCAAGGACCAGCTCGGCATCGACGAAGTCACGTTCCACAAGCGCACCCCGCTGCTGACCGACCGCTCCAAGGTCGCCAACCTGATCCGCCGCGGCGCGCGCTTCGTCACCGACTCCAAAGCCTTCGACGCCTTCCGCGAGATCGGCCTCCATCCCGAACTCGAAACGCACGAGGCTCTCGACCGCGCGTCGGTCGTCATCGACTGCACTCCATCCGGCGTCGGCTCCCAGAACAAGGTCGACTACTACGAACGCTTCAAGCACAACACCCTCGGCTTCATCGCCCAGGGGTCGGAGTTCGGCTTCGGCAAGCCGTACGCGCGCGGGATCAACGACGCCGCGCTCGACCGCGACGCCGACCAGTTCCTGCAGGTCGTCTCCTGCAACACGCACAACGTGTCGGTCCTCGTGCACGCCATCGCGCTCGCCGACGGCGGCCCGTCGAACCTCGTCAACGGGCGCTTCGTCTGCATCCGCCGCGCCAACGACATCTCGCAGGACGGCTCCTACGTCCCCGCGCCGGAAGTCGGCAGCCACAAGGACAAGAAGTTCGGCACGCACCACGCCCGCGACGCCTGGCACCTCTTCCAGACGCTGGGCTACGACCTCAACCTCTTCAGCTCGGCGCTGAAGATCAACTCCCAGTACATGCACACGATCTGGTTCTCGCTGACGCTGAAGAACAAGTGCACCGTGGAGGACGTCATCCAGCGGCTGCGCGCCAACGACCGGATCGCCATGACCCACAAGAAGTCGGCCAACTCCGTCTTCTCGTTCGGGCGCGACCACGGCCACTTCGGCCGCATCCTCAACCAGACGGTCATCATCGAGCAGACGATCGCCGTCCGCGAGACCGAGAGCGGCTGGGAAGTCGTCGGCTTCTGCTTCACCCCGCAGGACGGCAACCCGCTCCTCTCCTCGGTCGCCGCGACCTGCTGGTACTTGGACAAGGAAACGTACGACAAGCGGGTCCAGTGCCTCGGGCCGTACTTCTTCCCCGAGGTCTGAGCCCTTTCCGGGCGTTCGGAGAGCCCCCGCCGCGCGGCCCGCGGCGGGGGCTCTTCTTCGATGCGCGCGCCCGGGTCATAAACGGAAAGCGCCCCGCAAGCGGGGCGCTTTCCAACGAATCCGAACTTCGGCGCGCTCAGTCGAGCCGGCGCAGGATGATCGTCGCGTTGGTGCCGCCGAAGCCGAAGCTGTTCGACATCGCGGCCCGCAGCGGGACCTCGATCCCCTTGTTGGGCACGAACCGCTCCGCGGCGAGGCCGATCCCCTTCTCGGGGTCGGCGATCTCCGGATCGATCTCGTCGAGGTTGGCGGTCGGCGGGATCTTGCCGCTCTCGAGCGCGAGGGCGGTCACGACCGCCTCGAGCCCGCCCGCCGCGCCGAGCAGGTGCCCGGTCATCGACTTGGTCGAGGAGACGTAGAGCCGGTCGGCCGCGGCCCCGAAGGCCCGCCGCACGGCGCGCGCCTCGATCACGTCCCCCGTCGGGGTGGACGTGCCGTGGGCGTTGACGTAGTCGATCTCTTCGGGCTGCATGCCCGCGTCGCGCAGCGCGGCCCGCATCACGCGGACCATGCCGTCGCCGTCCTCGCACGGCGCCGTCATGTGGTAGGCGTCGCCGCTCATGCCGAAGCCGGCGAGTTCGCAGTAGATGTGGGCCCCGCGGGCCTTGGCGCGTTCGAGCTCCTCGACGACGACCAACCCGGCGCCTTCGCCCATCACGAAGCCGTCCCGGTTCTTGTCGAACGGCCGCGAGGAACGCTCCGGCTCGTCGTTGCGCGTCGAGAGGGCGCGCAGCGCGCAGAAGCCGCCCACGGCGAGCGGCGTGATCACCGCCTCGGCGCCGCCGGCGACGACGACGTCCGCGTCCCCGTGCTGGATCAGCCGGAGCGCCTCGCCGATCGCGTGGTTGCCCGTAGCGCAGGCGGTCACGGTGGCGCAGTTCGGCCCCTTGAGGCCGTGGGCGATCGCCACCATTCCGCTGGCCATGTTGATGATCATGCCGGGAATGAAGAACGGGGAAATCCGGCCGGGGCCGCGCTCGAGGAGGATCTTGTGCTGCGCCTCGAGGAGCGACAGCCCCCCGATCCCGGAGCCGATGACGACGCCGATCCGCTCGCGGTCCTCGGCCTCGAGGTCGAGCCGCGAGTCGTCGATCGCTTGCTTGGCGGCCGCCATGGCGAAGTGGAGGAAGCGGTCGACCTTCTTGACGTCGCGCGCCTCCATCCACTGCTCGGGGTCGAAGCCGCGCACCTCGCCGGCGATCTTGGAGGAGAACTTCCCGGCGTCGAAGAGCGTGATCGGCCCGATGCCCGAGCGCCCGTCCATCAACGCGGCGAAGGTGGCCGCGGCGTCCAGCCCCAAGGGCGAGATCGCCGCGAGCCCCGTCACCGCGACCCGGCGCGCCGTCTTGATCTCGGCGGCGGGCACGGCTCAGCCTTGGTGGGACGCGATGAACTCGACCGCGTTGCCCACGGTCTTGATCTTCTCGGCCTCTTCGTCCGAGATCTCGATGCCGAACTCTTCCTCGAGGGCCATCACCAACTCGACGATCTCCAGCGAGTCGGCGCCCAGGTCGTCCTGGAACGACTTCTCCAGCGTCACGGCCGAGGGATCGAGCTTGAAGCTCTTGGCGATGATGTCGACGACCTTGCCCTGGATCTCTTCGCGAGAAGCCATCTGTGTTGCCTCCAATGAGGGCGTCCCTTCGGGCGCCCGGAAGTCACATGTCCATGCCGCCGTTCACGTCGAGGACCTCGCCGGTGACGTACGCCGCCATGTCGGACAGCAGGAACGCCACGGACGCGGCGATGTCTTCGGGACGCCCCAAGCGGCCCAACGGAACCAGGCCCAGCAACTTGCCGCGCTGCTCCTCCGACAGCGCGCGGGTCATGTCCGTCTCCACGTACCCCGGAGCGACCGCGTTCACGGTCACGTTCCGGGACCCGAGTTCGCGGGCCAACGAGCGCACGAACCCGAGAATCCCCGCCTTCGACGCGGCGTAGTTGGTCTGCCCGGCGTTGCCCATCCGGGCCACGACGCTCGAGATGGCCACGATCCGCCCGAAGCGGTTGCGGATCATACCCGGAGCGAGCGCCCTTGTCACCACGAACGCCCCGGTGAGGTTGGCGTCGAGGACGGCGTTCCAGTCCGCCAGCGGCATCCGCATCAGCAGGCCGTCCTTGGTCATCCCGGCGTTCAGCACGACCAGCGGCACGCCGCCGTCGTCCTTCGTCTCCTTGGCCAGCGCCTCCAACCGCGCGAGGGCTTCGGCCGGCTGCGAGAGGTCGAGCGCGATCCCGCGCGCCTTCCCGCCCTCGGCCGCCGCGATCTCCGCCGCGACGCGCGCCGCGGACTCCTCGCTCCGCCCGGTCAGCACGACTTCGGCGCCCGAGCGGACGAGCGTCTCCGCGACCGCGCGGCCGATGCCGCGCGTCCCGCCGGTGACGAGCGCCCGCTTGCCGGCGAGCCCCGGCCAGCGCATCCCTTCGCTCACGCCGTCTCCTTCGCCGCCGCCTCGCCTTCCGCGGCGAGGCGCGCGATCGTCTTCTCGAGGTCTTCCGGCTCGAAGAACGGCGCGACCTTCAGCCGGTCGTTGATCCGCCGCGAGAGCCCCGTCAGGACGCGTCCGGGGCCGATCTCGACCCCCATCGTCGCCGCGTGGTCCTCCTCGAGCTTGCGGCTCCCCTCGACCCAGCGGACCGGCGCCGCGACCTGCTTGATCAGCCGCTCGCGCGAGGCCTCGCCCCCCATCACCGGCTGGGCGTCCACGTTGGCGACGATCGGGAAGCGCCCTTCGTGGAACTCGACGCCGGCGAGGAAGTTCGCCAGCCGCTCCGCGGCGGGGCGCATCAGCGGGCTGTGGAAGGGGGCGGACACGGGGAGCGGCACGCAGCGCTTCGCGCCGCGTCCCGGAGCGAGCTGCATGAACCGCTCGACCGCGCCTGCCGAGCCGGCGATGACGATCTGGTCGGGGGCGTTGAAGTTCGCGGGAACGAGGACTTCGTCCCCCGCCGCCTCGCGGCAGAGTTCTTCCACCGCCGCGGCGTCGAGGCCGATGATCGCCGCCATCGCGCCTTCGCCCGGCGGGACGGCGTCCTGCATCGCGTCGCCGCGCAGCCGCACGGCCCGCAGCGCGTCCTCGAGCTTCAGCACGCCCGCGGCGGTCAGGGCCGAGTACTCGCCCAGGCTGTGCCCGGCGCCGACGATCGGCTGCGGCACGCGCTTCTCGAGCACGCGCCACGCCGCGATCGACACCGTGAGCAGCGCCGGCTGCGTGTTCCGCGTGAGGCGCAGGTCGCTGTCCGGCCCCTCGAAGATCAGCTTCGAGAGCGGCTCGCCCAGCACCTCGTCCGCGGTGCGAAAGACCTCCGCCGCCTCGGGCCACGTTTCGGCCAAGGCGCGCCCCATCCCCACAGTCTGGCTCCCCTGCCCGGGGAACAAGGCCGCCCAACGCGTTCCTCCGCTCATCGGGCAACTCCCGTCGCCGGCGCCCCAACCCCGGCCGCGGCCGCGGCCGCGGCGAACTCGCCGGCAATTTGTTCGATCATTCCCCCCGCCACCACGGCCTCGCACACGCGCAGCGCGTTGGCCGTGGCCTTCGCCGAGGAACGGCCGTGCGCGACGACCGCCGCGCGCGCCAAACCCAAGAGAGGCACGCCCCCGACCTCGGCGTAGTCGAGGCGCCGCCACTGCGGGCGCATCACGCTCCGCAACCACGCCGCGAGCGGCAGCCGCCACGGGCGGCGCGTCAACTCGCTGCGCAGCATTCCGCCGACCGTCTCGGCGACCCCCTCCGCGACCTTCAGCGCGACGTTGCCGACGAAGCCGTCGCAGACGACGACGTCGGCGCGCCCCGACAGAAGGCTGTTCCCTTCGATGTTCCCGACGAACTCGAGCGAGGAGGCGCGCAGCAGCTCCGCCGCCTCGCGCCCGACCTCGTTCCCCTTCGAGTCTTCCTCGCCGACGCTGAGCAAGGCGACCTTCGGCGAGGGAACGCCGAAGACGCGGCGGCAGTAGTGCGAGCCCATCACCGCGAACTGGCGCAGGTGCTCCGCCTTGCAGGCGAGGTTGGCGCCGGCGTCGACGATGATCACCCGGCCGCCGTCGAGCCGCGGCAGCGGCGCCGGCAGCGCCGGCCGGTCCACGCCGCGGATCACGCCGAGGACCGTCTTGCAGATCGCCATCATCGCGCCGGTGTGGCCGGCGGAGACGAAGCCGGCCGCCTTGCCGTCGCGCACCAGACGCGCGCCGACGTGCAGCGACGAATCGCGCTTGCTGCGGACCGCGGCGATGTGGTCCTCGAAGCCGATGACTTCCGACGCCTCGACGATCTCGACCGGCGCGTCGCCGGCCTTCGCCGCGGACAGTTCCGGCTCGATCGCCTCGCGGCGTCCGACGAGGAGGACGCGCCGCCCCGTCTCGCGCGCGAAGGCGACGCCGCCGCGCACGATCTCCGCCGGCGCGTAGTCCCCGCCCATCGCGTCGAGCGCGAGCGCGCGCTCCACGCCGGGGACGACGGACGCCGACGTCTCAGTCATGACGCCGCGCGCCCCGGTGCGGCATGCGGCCGCCGCCGGGGGCGCCTTCTGCGATCCGCGGTTTCATCGAGTGGTCGAGGTCAGCCGTTCTGCTCGGTCTCGACGACTTCGCGCCCCTTGTAGTAGCCGCAGGAGGGGCAGACGCGGTGCGGGAGCTTGAGCTCCTGGCAGTTGGGGCAACGGGACAGCGACGGCGTGGCCAGCGCGTCGTGGGCGCGGCGCTTGTCGCGCCGGGCCTTGGAATGACGCCGCTTGGGATTGGGCATTTACGATCTCCCTGCGGAGGGGTCTTCCCCCGTCCGCTTCTTAACCAGTGCGTCCTTCAACCGCGCGAGCCCCTCGAAGCGCTCGTCGCCGCCGACCGAAGTGCAGCGGCACGCCTCGCGGTTCAGGTCCGCGCCGCAGCCGGGGCAAAGCCCGCGGCAGTCGTCGCGGCAAAGCACGCGCAGCGGCAGAGCCAAGTCCACCTGCTCCCGGGCGACCTCCGCGAGGTCCACGACCGGCCCGTCGAGCGGGAAAAGATCCACCGCGTCGGGGTCGTCGTCCGGGATCGGCTCGACCACCGCCTCGTCCTCCGCTTCCGCCGGCGGCGGAACGAGGAAGAGGCGGAACCGTTCCCCGAGGGAGAGTTCGACCGGCGCGAGGCAGCGGGAGCAGCGAAGCTTCGCGACCGTCTCGAACTCGGCCGCGAACTCGATCCCTCGCCGGGTCGGGCGAAGCGTCCCGACCAGCCGCACGGGGCCGCATTCAACATCGTCCCCTTCGTAGGCGAAAGGCGGGACGGCGACGACGCGGTCCAGTTCGACCCCTCGTGGGTCCAAATCGCTGAGGTCAAACAGCATGGTTCCCCTCGAGGCGCGCGGATTATAGCAGCGCCGCACCCCGGGGCAAACCGGCCCCCAGGGCGGCGGCCAAGCGGCGGACCTGCGCGACGTAGGCCCGCGTTTCAGGATAGTCCGGAATCCCCCCCGCGCGCCGGACCGCGTCCTCGCCCGCGTTGTAGGCCGCCAACGCGAGATCGAGCCGTTCCCCCGAGGCGTCGAGCAGGCGGCGCAGGAAGCGCGCCCCGGCGGAGATGTTCTCCTCCGCGTCCCAGACGTCCCGCACGGCGAGGGTGCGCGCCGTCGCCGGCATCAGTTGCATCACGCCACGGGCGCCCTTGCGGCTGACGGCGAAGCGGTCGAAGCGGGACTCGACGAGCGCCATGGCGGTCAGCACGGCCGGATCGACGCGGCAGGCGCGGGACGCCTTTTCGATCGCCGCGGCGTGGGCGCCGGCCCGGTCGCGCCAGGTCGGCGCGGGCGGCCCGACCGGCTCCGCGGCGGCGGGCGGACCGTCCGCCGGCTCGGGGGGCGGGACGTACTCGTCCACGGCGAGGACCGACGCCCGCGCCACTTCGGCCCGTCCCCCGCCCCGCAGGGTGAGTTCGGCCGACTCGCCGGCGAAGGCGACCTCCTCGACGACGAGCGTGCGGAAGTCGCGGAACGTCACCCGTTGCGCGGCGCGCGCCTCCCCGCCCGCCGCGGCCAGCGCGGCGAGGGCGAGAGGGAGTAGCGCGAGGGGCGGGATCCGCATCGCGCCTCAGGATACGCGATCGAACCCGCGGTCGAGCGCCGAGAGGTCGATCCGCAGCGAAATCACGCGGCCGTGCGGGCAGTGCGACGGGGCGGCGCAGGCGTCGAGGCCGCGCAGGATGTAGTCGAGCTTCTCCAGCGGCAGCGGCATCCCCTTCCGCACGGCCGAATGGCAGGCGACCGTGGCCAGAAGGTGCTGGAAGAGATCGACCGCCCCGGCGCGGTCCTCCTCGGCCAGACGCGCCAGGACGGCGCGGAACTCGTCCTCGCCGACGCCGCGGCCGAGGATCGACGGGGCCTCCCGCAGGACGACCGTCGTCGGGCCGAACGGCTCGGCCGAAAACCCGATCCGCGTCAGCTCCGCCGCGCGCCGCCCGACCAACTCCGCCGCGGCCGGGCCGACCTCGAGGGTCAGCGGGAAGAGCAGCCGCTGCCGCGGCAGCGGCCCGCCGTCGAACTGCGCCAGCAGCCGCTCGTAGATCATCCGCTCGTGGGCCACGTGCTGGTCCACGACAAGAAGCCCCTTCTCGTCCTGGGCCACGATGTAGCAGTTCCGGTACTGGGCGAGGGCGCGGACCCGCGGCGGCGCGGCGGCCGCGCCCGGCCCGCCGGCCGACGCGACGCCCGCGTCCCAAGCCGCGGCGGCCTCGCCGTCGCGGAGCGCCGTTCCGCCCGCTCCCGAGACACCGGCGGGTCCGTCTTCGCCGGGCGCCGTCCCGCCCGATCCGGCGAAGGCGGCGGGCGCCCACCCGGCGGCGAAGACGCCCTGCGCCGACCCGTCGGGTCCGCCGTCGGCCGAAGGCGGCGCGCTCCAGCGTCCCCCGCCGAAGTAGGGAATGGACGCGCGGCGCCCCAGCGCCTTCGCCAGGGCGTCGAGGATCGCGGCGCGGATCTCCGAGGGGCGCCGGAAGCGGACCTCCGACTTCGCGGGATGGACGTTGACGTCCACCTCGTGCGGCGGCAGCTCGAGATAGAGCGCGACGACCGGGAAGCGGCCCGGGGGCAGCAGGTCGCGGTAGGCGTCGTTGACAGCCCGCATCAACACCGGGTCGCGCACCGGGCGGCGGTTGACGAAGAGATGGACGCCGTCCCGCGTCGGGCGATGGACGTCGGTCCGCCCCGCCCACGCCCGCACGACGATCTCGCCCCGGTCGTGCTCGACCGGGGTGAGTCCCTCGGCCCAGCGCCCGCCGAGGACGTCGGCGAGGCGCGCCCCGGGGTCGGCCGCCGGCGGCGCGGCGAGCAGATCCCGCCCCTTCTGGCGCAGCTTGAAGCCGACCTCGAAGCGGGCCAGGGCGGCCCGCTGCGCGGCGGCGAGGCAATGCTCCAGTTCCGTCCCCGGCGCCTTGAGGAACTTGCGCCGGGCGGGGATGCCGGCGAAGAGGCCGCGCACCGCGACGGTCGTGCCGGGGGCGCGCGAGGCCGGCCCTTCCTCCAGCCGCTCGCCCCGCTCGACGACGACGCGCGAGCCGGCGTCGCCGCCGCGCGGCCAGGTCACCAGCTCGACGCGCGCCACGGCCCCGATCGCCGCCAGCGCCTCGCCGCGGAAGCCGAGCGTCCGCACGGCGTCGAGGTCGGCGCCGTCCTGGATCTTGCTCGTCGCGTGCCGGGCGAAGGCGAGCGCGGCGTCCTCGGGCGCCATCCCCGAGCCGTCGTCGGCGACCGAGACGAGGTCGATCCCCCCCGTCTCCAGGTCGACGTCGATCCGTCCCGCCCCCGCGTCGAGGGCGTTGTCGATCAGTTCGCGGACGACCGCCGCCGGCCGCTCGACGACCTCGCCCGCGGCGATCCGGTCGGCGAGGGCGGGCGGCAGGACGTGAATCCGGCCCATGGGACGCCTCCACGAAATGAGGTTATCCTCGACCGTCCGTCGAGCCAACCGCGCCTCCGGCGCGCAACGTTCCGGGCCGGCAAACCGAACCGTTCCCTTTCGTAAACTAGGCCAATTGGGCACGAAGGGGGTTCGTCGCGCCAAAGTGGCGCGCGCCGGAGTCGGTTTCCGGCGGTTTCGGGCCGTTTTCGCTGGCACCTCACTTGCATAAAGAGGGGCAACCCCCTTTTCCATAGCGAGGACACGAGATGTACATCCCTTGGCTGCTCAAAGAGAAGTCGCTCGACGATTTCGTCGATCACGACGGCGAAACGCGCCTGTCCCAGCTGATGGAAGATCCCGGCACGGCTCGGCCGGAAGAGGACGTGTACAAGAAGGAGCTGGTCCAGATCACCCGTCAGGCGCTCGAAGAGCTGCCGGAACGGGAGCGTCTGATCCTCCTCAAGCGGTTCGGCGTCATGGGCAACGACGAGATGACTCTCGAAGAGATCGGCAAGATCTTGGGCCTGTCGCGCGAACGCGTCCGCCAGCTGGAAAAGGAAGCCAAGATGAAGCTCCGCGAGCGGCTGGGCACCCTCCGCACGCAGCTTCAGCTCAACCTTGGCTGAGCCCCCCCACAATTGAAGACCGCAAGGCCCGCCGTCCGGCGGGCCTTTTCATTTCGCCCCGCCCCGCCGCGGCTCAGCGGGCCTGGCTGTGGCGGACGAGCTGGACGTCCTCGTAGTAGTTGAACCCGGCGTCCATCTCCGGCGTGTGGCAGGACGTGCAGTTGGCGATCGAGATCTTGCCGTAGGGCCGCGCGGGCTGGCGGACGTGGTCCGCCGCCGGGCCGTGGCAGGCCTCGCACGAGACGTCGAGCAGGTGCGGCGACGCGCCGGGGTCCGCGAACCCGCCCGCCTGCCCCCAGCCGGTGACGTGGCAGGCGGCGCAGCGGGGCGAGAACGACCCGCGGCGGGCCAGCGTCTGGTAGGCCTTGGCGTGCTCGGTGCCGCGCCACTCCTTCACGATCGGCTCGTGGCACGGCAGGCAGGCGCTCGGGCCGAGGAAGGTGCGCGGCCCCTCGGGACGCCCGCGGCCGCGCCGCTCGAGCTCGCGCGCCCGCGCCAGGACCTCGGCGACGAAGCTCGTCACGGTCGGCTCGGCCGGCACGTCGGCGGAGAGGCTCGCCACCCGCGCGCCGATGTCCGGAATCGACGACGGTCCGCTGCGATGGACCTCGACCTGGCCGACGTAGCGTCCCTCCCCGCCGGCGTAGACGATGAAGGTCGTGCCCTCGGCGATCGGGCCGGGGGTGATCCGCCCGCCGTGCGCCCCGAGGATCAGGTCGATCCCCGGCACGCGGCGCGCGAGGAACCGCGCGTCCTCGACCGGCAGGTCGGTGAGCAGGACGGTCATCTGGGTCGCGTCGCGCCCCACGTAGCGCTGCAGCGCCAGCACCGGGTCGATCGTCTCGACCGCGTCGCCGTCCGGCAGCGGCAGCCTCATCGCCGGGTTGTGGCGCACGACGCTGAAGACCGCGAACTTGATCCCGCCGAGGCGCACCACGGCGTTCGGCGAGAGCCAAGGCGCGCCGTCGCGGGCCCGCACGAGGTTCGTGGCGACGAACGGGAACTGCGCCGCCTCGGCGATCTGCTGGAACAGCTCCGCGCCGAGCGCGAGCTCGCGCTCCCCGACCCCGGCGGCCGCGTAGCCCATGAGGTTCATCGAGTGGACGATGGCGCGGGTCCGCAGCTCGCCGGCCGGGCCCGGCGCGTCGGCGAAGTCGCCCGCGTCGAGGACCCCGACCGCCGTCGTCGGCCAGCGCCGCCGCAGTTGATTGACGAAGCCGGCGCGGCGGTCGATCCCGCCGCCCGGCGCGCGGGCCAGCCCCGGATCCTCGAGGCACCCTTTGACCCCGCCGGTGAAGAGGAGCACGGCGTGCGGAGGCGCGCCGGCGGCGAAGGCGCCGCCGCACGACAAAGCGAGCGCGCACGCGGCGCCGAACCAACGGCGCCGCGACCGCCCCGCTGCGCCGCTGGCGAGGTGGGGCGCGGGGCGCTTGCTCTGCACGGCGAAGGCGATCATCGCGGTTGGGTTCGTCCTCGGTCAGAATAGGCCGGCGCCCCAAGGCGCGCAAAGAAAGGGTCGGGAACGTGAATCAGGCCGCAAACGCCGCGCCGCTGCTGCTCGCTTCCGCCTCGCCGCGGCGCCGCGAACTGTTGCGCCGCGTCGGGTTGCCGTTCGAGGCGACGTCCGTCGCGATCGACGAGGCGCCGCTCCGCGGCGAGCGGGGCGCCGCCTGCGCGCTCCGCCTCGCCCGCGCGAAGGCGGCGGCCGCCGCCGCGCTCCGTCCGGGCCGGCACGTCCTCGCCGCCGACACGGTCGTCGTCGTGGGCCGCAAGGTGCTGGGCAAGCCGCGCGACGCCGCGGAGGCGCGCGCGATGATCGAGCTGCTGGCCGACCGCTGGCACGACGTCGTCACCGGCGTCGCGCTCCGCGCGCCCGACGGCGCCGAATGGTGCGAGGCGGCCCGCACGAGGGTCCGCTTCGCCCCCGTCGCGGACGACGAGATCGAGCGCTACGTCTCGGGCGCCGAGCCGTACGACAAGGCGGGCGGCTACGCGCTGCAGGGCGCGGCGGGCTGGTTCGTGGAGGAGATCCGCGGCTCGGCGAGCAACGTCGTCGGGTTGCCGCTGGAGGTCGTGCGACGGCTCGCCGCCGCCGCCGGCCTCGCCGGCCCGGCGCTCGACGGGCGCTGAGGAGAAAAGCGGGCCCCGCCGCGAAGCGGGGCCCGCGCAATTCAGTGCGCCGCCTCCGCGAGGTACTTCGCGTAGGCCGCGTGGTCCATCAGCCCCTTCAGCTCGGCGGGGTCGGCCGGCTTCATCATCACGAGCCAGCCTTCGCCGATCGGGTCGTGGTTGACGCTGTCCGGGGCCGAGTCGAGGCCGGGGTTGATCTCGACGATCTCGCCGGCGACCGGCGCGTAGACCTGCGCCACGGCCTTGACCGACTCGATCTCGCCCATTTCGTCGCCGGCCTTCACCGAGCGGTTCGCCTCGCCCATGTTGACGTAGACGATGTCGCCCAGCTCGTTCTGCGCGAAGTCGGTGATGCCGACGCGCGCCAACTCGCCCTCGACGTGCAGCCACTCGTGGTCCTTCGTGTACAGGCAGTCTTCAGGCCGCGGCATGCGGACCTCCTTCTTGGCTCGTGGGTTACTGCTTCTTCTTCTTGGGACGCGTGTAGAACGGCAGCGGGACGACCTCGGCGGGCAGGCGCCGGCCGCGGACGTCGATCTCGAACGGCGTGCCGGGCTGGGCGGCGGCCGGCGGCAGGTAGGTCATGCCGATCGCCTTCTCCACCCAGGGCGCGAACGTCCCGGAGGTGACGGGGCCGACGACCTCGCCGCCGACGAGCACGTCGGCGCCGTGGCGCGCGATCCCCTTCCCCTTGATCTCGAAGCCGCAGCGCACTCGCTTGAGGCCGGCTTCCTTCTGCGCGGCCAGCGGCGCGCGGCCGAGGAACTCGGGCTTCGTCCAGTCCACGACCCACTCGAGGCCCGCCTCGAGCACGGTGTGCTGGTCGTCGATGTCGTTGCCGTAGAGCGGCATCGCCGCCTCGAGCCGCAGCGTGTCGCGGGCGCCGAGGCCGGCCGGCATCGCGCCGAACTCCTTGCCGGCGTCGAGGAGCGCGTCCCACAGACGGCCCGCGTCCTCGTTCTTCACGAACAGTTCGTAGCCGAGTTCGCCGGTGTAGCCGGTGCGCGCGGCCAGAACGTCGCAGCCGGCGACCTTGCCCACCGCGAGGTGGTAGTACTTCACGGCCAGCGCGTCGAACCCTTCGGCGAGGCCTGCGACGATCTTCAGCGCCTTCGGCCCCTGGAACGCGAGCAGCGCCGTCTCGTCGGACAGGTTGACGAGTTCGACGTCGAACCCCTTCGCCTGTTCGTTGAACCACGCCCAGTCCTTGGCGAGATTCGAGGCGTTGACGACGAGGAGGATCCGCTCCGCGGAGACGCGGTAGGCGATGAAGTCGTCGACGAACGTGCCTTGGGGCGTCGTCAGCGCGGTGTACTGGGCGCGCATGTCGTCGAGCGCGGAGATGCGCGACGGCGTGACGTGGTCGAGGAAGGCGCCGGCGCCGGGGCCGCGCACTTCGAACTCGCCCATGTGGCTGACGTCGAACAGCCCGGCCGCGGAGCGCACGGCCTTGTGCTCTTCGATGACGCCCGTGTACTGGACCGGCATTTCCCAGCCGGCGAAGGGGACGAGCTTCGCGCCGAGCTTGGCGTGGCGCTCGTAGAGCGGGGTCCGCAGCAGGCTCCCGCCGGTGGCGTTTCCGTTGTCCATTCCCGACCTCTGCGCGTTCCCGCCGGGGAGGCGGGATCGAGTGGCACGCGGGGCCGCGGGTCCGGGAGGGCCGGCGGCCGATCGACGAGCGGGTGAGGTCGGATCGTAGCACCCGACGCGCGGGCGCGGCAACGCGCGCGGCCGCGCGCCGCGCGCCGCGAGGCGGCGGCGCCGGTCAGCGCCGCCGCCAGCACCGCGCGGCGCGGTCGTAGCAGAGCACGCGGACGCGCGCCCCGCCCCCGGCGACGACGACCGCGCAGAGAGAATCTCCCCCGTCGCCGACGAAAACCGTTCCGGGGGTGGCGTGGCCCTCCGGATCGAAGACGAACATCCGCGCCGCGCCGCAACGGACCGGCGCGTCCCCGCGCCGCACCGCCGCGCCGCCGGCCGGATCGGGGAACGAGTCCCACGCCGGAAGCGCGATCCGCGCCCCTTCGGCCTCGGAGGCGAGCGTGAAGGGCGGACCGGACGGATCGCCCCCCGATTCGACGCCGCGCCGCGTCACGCCGTCGCGGCCGCCGTCCGCCGCCTCCCGCAGCGGCTCGCTCGCCGCGGCCGGAAAGACGAGCGCCGTCTCGCGGTTCTCGGCGACGGCCCGCGCCGCGAGGCCGGAGAGGCGCGCGGCGAGCGCCCGCGCGCCGGCCTCCGCGACGCGCCCCCCCGCGGCGGGCGCGAGGCCCGCCGCGGCGACGCCGCAAACCAGCGAGAAGACGGCCAGGGCCTGCAGCAGCTCGAGCAGCGTGCGCCCCCCGTCGCCGCGCCGAAGCGTCACTTCGCCTTCTCCTTCGGCGCGCCGATCGTCAGCCGGTCGCGGATCTTGGCGAGCATCTTCGGCCCGACCCCCTTCACGGCGAGGAGGTCGTCCACCTTGGCGAACGGGCCGTGTTCCTGACGGTAGTCGATGATCCGCTTGGCCAGCGCGGGGCCGATTCCCGGCAGGCTGTCCAGCTCTTCGGCCGAGGCGGCGTTGACGTCCACCGGCCCCGCGGCGACGGCGGCGGCCGCGGCGGAGGCGCCCTTGCGCGAGGCGCCCGCGGAGGCGTCCTGCGGGGCCGCGGCGAGCGCGGCGAGAACGAGAGCGGCGACGACCAGCAGCTTCTTCACGTGTCCTCCCTTCGGCGCCGCGTCGCGCGCGGCGCCCGCCGGGAGGAAACGCAAGGGGCGTGCCGCGCGGAGCGGCGCGGACTTCCGGCGCGCCGCGCCCCGCGTTCGTCCGCCGGCAGACGGACGCCGGACGGACACCGGACACCGCGGACGACGAGCCGCGCGCCGCGGACGTGCGAGCCCGCGACACGCCGCACGCGCAAGGCCCTCCGCGCCGCGGACAAGCGAGCCCGGGGCGCGCCGAACGCGCGAAAGCCCCGGCGGCGGGCGTCGGGGCTTTCGCGGCGAACGGGACGAAGCGCTACTTCGCGGGCTGCGGACTCGGCGTCGGCGCCGGCGCGGGCTTGGCCGGCGCCGCGGGCGCGCTCGGCGCGGCGGGCTTGGCCGGCGCTTCGGCGGCCGCGGCCGGCGGCGGCTCGCGCCGCCCGAAGATCTTCCCGATGTCCTGGAAGATCACGACCGCCGCCAGCGCGAGGAGCAGCACCAAGCCGATCTGCAGAATCCGCTCCTTGACCACCAGCGGCAGATCGCGGCGGACCGCCCCTTCGATCGCCAGAATCGCCACGTGCCCGCCGTCGAGCACCGGCAGCGGCACGAGGTTGAAGATGCCGAGCTGCAGCGAGATGAAGGCGATCCAGGCGACGAAGGCGACGAACCCCGCCTGCGCCTGCTCGCGCGACGCGCGGGCGATCTCGATCGGCCCCGACATCACGCTGAGGCCGACGTCGCGCTTGAGCAGCGCCCCGATCGTGCGGAAGAGGAACCCCGCCTGTTTCCAGGCGTACTCCCCCGACTGGAGCGCCGCCTGACCGAAGGAGTAGCGCACCAGCCGCCGCGCGGCGCCGACGGAGATGCCGATCATCCGCGACGCGCCCTTCTGCTGCGGCGCGACGTCGATCGTCATCGTCTTTCCGCCGCGCTCGACCGTCATCGCCACGGTCGCGCCGCCGGCGTTGATCAGCTTGCTGACCGCCTCGATCCCGGCCGGCGCGCGCCCGTCCACTTCGAGAATCCGGTCCCCCTTCGCTAGGCCGGCCTTCTCGGCGGGAGCGCCCGGCACGACGTCGCCGACGATGATCGGGATCCGCGGCCGCACGCCGTCCCAGCCGGTGCCGAAGCGCGGATGCGCGGCGACGGCGACGCGCGCCTCGACGCCCTTCCCGCCGCGCCGCAGCCCGTAGACGACCTCCTTGCCCGGGTGGAAGATCAGCTCGGTCTCGTAGTCGTCGATCGAGTCGATCTTCTTTCCGGCGAGCTCGACGATCACGTCCCCCGGCTGCAGGCCGGCCTTCTCCGCCGGCGAGCCCGCCTCCGTCCGCTCGACGACCGGCGGGCCGTCCGGCAGGTCCGGCACCTCGGTGCCGTGCATGAACAGCCCGGTCCAAAGCACGAGCGCGAGGACGACGTTCATCGCCGGCCCGGCGAGCATCACGATCAGGCGCTGCCAGCGCGGCTTCGAGGTGAAGAACTTCGGGTCCGGCGCCTTGTCGTCCTCCGCGCCGAACTCGCCCGACATCTTGACGTAGCCGCCGAGCGGGATCGCCGCGAGGCGGTAGTCGGTTTCGCCGCGCTTGAAGCCGACGACCCGCCGCCCGAAGCCGAGCGAGAAGACCTCGACCCGCACGCCGAACGCCTTCGCGGCGAGGAAGTGCCCGAACTCGTGGATGAAGACGAGGATCCCGAGGACCAGCACGAAGTAGAAGGCGGTGGCGAGGAAACCGACGAGGGCGCTCATCATCGACTCGGCAGGGCCGCGAGGATCGCGCGCGCGGCCTCGCGCGCCCGCCGGTCGGCGGACAGAACGTCCTCGAGCTCGACGATCGGATTCGTCGGCTCGCTATCCAAGACCCGCTGCAGAAGCTCCGGAATGTCGAGGAACCCGATCCGCCCGTCGAGGAACGCCCGCACGGCGACCTCGTCGGCGGCGTTGAGCCGCGCCGGCGCGTCGCCCCCCGCGGCGAGCGCGTGGTAGGCGAGGTCGAGGCAGCGGAAGGCGTCGCGGTCGGGCCGCTCGAACGTCAGCGAGCCGAGCGCCGCGAGATCGAGCCGCGCGACGACCCCCTCGAGGCGCTCCGGCCAGGTCAGCGCGTACTGGATCGGATGGCGCATGTCGGCCGCGCCGAGCTGGGCGATGATCGAGCCGTCCTTGAACTCGACCATGCTGTGCACCGCGCTCTGCGGGTGGACGAGCACGTCGATCGACGACCCCGGCACGTCGAAGAGCCAGCGGGCCTCGATCACCTCCAGCCCCTTGTTCATCAACGTCGCCGAGTCGATCGTGACCTTCGGCCCCATCCGCCACGTCGGATGGCGCAGCGCCTCGTCGGCGGTGACCGACGCCAGCTCCGCGCGCGTCCGCCCGCGGAACGGCCCGCCCGAGGCGGTGAGGATCAGCCGCCGCACCTCGCCGCGCGCGCCGGAGCGCAGGCACTGGTGGATCGCGTTGTGCTCGCTGTCCACCGGCAGCAGGCGCGCCCCGTTGTCCTTGACCGCGCGGACCATCAGCTCGCCCGCGGCGACCAGCGTCTCCTTGTTGGCGAGGGCGACGACGAGCCCCGCGGTGGCGGCGGCGAAGGTCGGCACCAGCCCGGCCGCGCCGACGATCGCCGCGACGACGATGTCCGCGCCGCAGCCGACCGCGACCTCCGCCGCGCCGTTTCCGCCGACGCGGATCTCCGGCGCCTCGGCGCCGAGCCGCGCGCGCAGGTCGGCCGCGGCCGCGTCGTCGGCCACGGAGACGGCGACCGGACGGAAGCGCTTGATCTGTTCCGCGAGCAGGTCGGTCCTGCGGCCGGCGACCAGCCCCGCGACCTCGAACGCCTCCGGCTTGCGGGAGACGACGTCGAGCGTTTGCCGGCCGATCGAGCCGGTCTAACCGAGGATGACGAGGCGTTGCGGCAACGGAATGGTCCTTGGCGGCGCGCGGGCCGGCCGCGCGGCGGATTCGAATTGTACCGGGGCGCGCCCGCCCTCGCCCGATCGCTTCTCGCGGCGACGGCGCGCGTCCGGCGCGCCCCGCGGCGCGCTCAGTGGAGCAGCAGCCGATCCCACCAGTAGACGACCGGCGCGGCGAGCAGCAGGCTGTCCAGACGGTCGAAGACGCCGCCGTGGCCGGGCAGCAGCGCGCCGGAGTCCTTGACCGCCGCCCCGCGCTTGAGGAGCGACTCGGCCAGATCGCCGACCACGCCGACGACGCCGCCGACGACGGCCATGCCGATCGCGTGCCCGAGCGGCAGGTCGCGGAAGAAGGTCGCCCGCGCGCCGAGCGCCCAGACGACCGAGCCGACGATCCCCCAGAACGCCCCCTCCCAGGTCTTCTTCGGCGAGATTCCGGGGGCCAGCTTGTGCCGGCCGGTCAGCTTGCCGCCGTAGAGGGCGAAGGTGTCGCCGATGTAGACGATTCCGGCGAGGAGCAGGATCAGGCAGCGGCCGCGGGCGACCGCGGCGGCGTCGAGCCCCCAGGCCAGCATCGCCGCCACGTGGCCGAGCGACAGCCCGATCCACAGCATCGGCAGCAGCGTCCCCGCGATCCGGTGCATCCCCTCTTCCGGCCGCTGCGTCGGCATCAGGGCGCGGGCGAAGAGCAGCAGCGCGAACGTCGCCAGCGTCATCGCCACCGGCTGCGCGGGACAGATCATCGCCGCGATCAGCGCGAGCGTTCCGGGGTAGAGCACCTCGCGCCACGGCGCCATCCCGATCCCGGCGAGGATCCGCCGCACTTCCTCCGACGCGAGGACCGCGCCGACGCCGATCGCCGCCCAGACCGCCGGCGGCGGGGCGAACCAGACGAGGACGATGACGAAAGCCGCGAGGGACAGGCCGGTCAGGAGTCGCTTCACGAATCGAGCCGCCGCGGGCCGCGGGCCGCCGCCGGACGCGCCGCGCCCGTCGGCCCCACGTTGCCGAAACGGCGTTCGCGGCGCTGATAGTCCGCGATCGCCTGAAGGAAATGAACGCGCCGGAAGTCGGGCCACAGGACGTCGGTGACCCACAGCTCGGCGTACGCGATCTGCCACAGCAGGAAGTTGCTCAGCCGCAGCTCGCCCGAGGTGCGGATGAGGAGGTCCGGATCCGGCAGCCCGCCGGTGCTGAGCCGCGCCGCGAGCGCCGTCTCGTCGATCGTCCGCGGATCGAGCCGTCCCTCGGCCGCGTCGCGCGCGAGGGCGCGCGCCGCCTCGACGATGTCGCCGCGCCCGGAGTAGGAGAGCGCGACGAGGAAGGTCAGCCCGGTGTTGTCCTTCGTCCGCTCCTCGGCCGCGCGCAGCGAGGCGCGCAGCTTCGGCTCGAGGTCCTCGAGCGCGCCGATCGCGCGGAAGCGGACGTTCCGCCGGTGGATGCCGTCGAGCTCCTTGGCGAGATACTCGCGGAGCAGGGCCATCAGGCCCCGCACCTCGGCCGGCGGACGGGACCAGTTCTCGCGGCTGAACGCGTAGAGCGTGAGGACCTCGACCCCCAGCCGGACCGAGACGTCGAGGATCTCGCGCACCGAGGCGATCGCGGCGCGGTGCCCCGCGATCCGCGGCAGGCCGCGGGCCCGCGCCCAACGGCCGTTGCCGTCCATGATCACGCCCACGTGACGCGGCAGCGCGGCGAGGTCGATCGCCTCCAGCAGCGCGGCTTCGTCCGGCGCGTCGGACGCCCGCCCGTCGGCGCGGTCGCTCGTCGTCACGTTCGGCCCTCCGCAGTCCCGAGGCGAGGATACCATCCCCCGCCCGTCGCCGCGCCGCCCCGCGCCCGCGGCGCCGCCGTCGCGTCCGGTCACTTCAGGATCGTCTCCGGCTGGACGACCTGCAGGTCGGCGCAGGCGCCGAGATACGCGTCGAGGAACGGCTTGTGCGCCGCGCCGTAGATCACGAGCACGCGCTTGCCGACGTAGCGCGCCGTCAGGGCGCGGATCCGCGCCGCGATCTTGAGGTTCCGGTTCTCCCAGAGCGCGAGCCGGCCGCGGTCCGCCCCGCTCTTCAGGTGCGCGCGCAGGAAAACGCCCCACTGCGCGTCCACGTC
>JAJFTU010000197.1 GCA_021372775.1 bacterium
GCGGAAGCTCGGCAAGTTCGTCGCCCGCCGGGCGCGCGACCTCGACGAGGCGAAGAAGAAGGGCTACATCACGAAGTACCTGCCGCAGATCGGCGAGGCGCTGCAGGAGATCCTCGCCCTCGACGACAAGACGCGCGACGCGGCGGTCGTCCAGCTCAAGGACATCCTGGAGAAGTCCCGCGCCCGCTGAGCCGCGGGCGCGGGTTTCAAGACCGTCCTACTTGCGCTCCGCCGGGCGCGGGTTTCGAGACCGTCCTACTTGCACTCCGCCGGGCGCTCTCGGCCGACCTGCAGCAGGCGGAAGTCGTCGCCGCTCTTCTCGACGAGGAAGAAGAGCCCGTGGCTCAGCGCGCCGCGGGCGGCCGCGTCGAGGTCCGCCCCGCTCGCGTCCACGGAAACCTCGACCAGCGTGCGGCGTCCGCCGCACCCTTCGTCCTTGACCAGGTTGGCGTAGACGCCGGGCACGCCGAGCTTGGCGCGCCACGCCTCGGCAGCCGCCGGATCGGACGCGCACCAGCGCGCCGCGTCGGCCGCGGAGAGGTTCAGCCACTCCTGCACGAAGCCGGTCGCGCTCGGGGCCAGCGGCCCGAGGCGCGAGGCGCCGTCCGCGCCGACGTGGTAGACGATCGTCTTCTTGCGCGTGAACCCGGCGTTCCAGTAGTCCCCCGCCTCGAAGCGAAGCGTGACGTTGTCCGACGCGACGGCGAGGTTGAACTTCCCCTGCGCGTAGAGCGATTCCTTGTCGTTGTCGAGCAGCGTCGTCGGCGCGAACGGATCGGCCGCCGGACGGACGATCCGGATCCGCGGCGTGAACCACGCCGCCCCCGCCGCCTTCGGGTAGACCGTGACCAGCGCCGCGAACCACTTCCCTTCGGCGTCCGACGGGGAAACCTGCAGCCCGTAGACCGACTGCGCGCCGGAGACGTGGTCGTAGCCGTCGGCGGAGACCGCCGCGACGAGCTTGAACCCCGCGTCGCCGCGCTCGAAGAAGTAGACGGCGTCGTCGGCGCCGAACGGCACCGCGACCGAGATCGTGGCGACGACGACGTTCTGGTTGCCGCGGCGCTCGATCTTCGCGCCGCGCAGCGTGCCGCGCGTCGCCGACGGCTCGGCGCCTGAGAAGCGCACGCCGCGGTTGACGAACTCCGCCGCGACCGAGCGGTCGAGCGAGCGCTCGTCCATGCCGCAGCCGGAGCAGCCGTCGAGGCCGATCTGCACGATCGCCAGCGCCTGCCGCTTGAGGTCGCGGATCAGGGGGCGCGCCGCGTCGGGAACGACGGACTCGTCCTCCTGCGCCGGCCAAGCCGCCGCCAAGGCGTCGATCGTCTGGCCGATCTGGCCGAACGCCGTCGCGCCCGCCGGCGGCTGCTGCTGCTGCACGCCCGTTCCCGCGCCCGCGGCCGCCGCCTCGGGCTGCTGCGCCGCGGCCGCGCCGGCCGCCGCGAGAAGAACCAACGCCGCCGAGACCAGTCGTCCGATCATCGTCGCCCCTCGCCCGCTGGGGACGCCGTCCGCCACGACGCGCGTCCTGTCCCCTTTCCTGATACCGCCAACTCCCCGATCACGACCGGCTACTTGGTCGGATTGTAAACGTACTTGCCGTCCCTTCCGGTGCAGCCGCACGTCTGGTCCGCCATCGCCCGCGCCCCGCCGGCGCTTTCCCGGCCCGCAGGCGCGCCTCCTCCGAACGATCCCATTGTCGCCGAACGAGGGGCGCGTGTGAAGCGTCGTCGAAGGGGAAGCGACGGCGAACGAGGCCGGAGCGCCGCGGGCGGCGCGGGGGCCGCGGGAGGCCCCGGACAAGACGACGCCGCCCCGGCGGCGAGGCCGGGGCGGCGCGGAAAGCGGATCGCGGGAGGACGCTACTTGGCCCAGCCGCGGGCGACGAGCGTCTTGATGATCAGGTTCGCCCGGTGCCCGGTGATCGGGTGCGGCTCGAGCGAGCGCT